>SABV01000376.1 GCA_009928855.1 Erysipelotrichia bacterium
TTCAGCTTCCTGGCATCGCTGCCAATAAGCCGACCACGCCTGTGGTGCGCCAAACTTCTGTTTGCTTTTCTTTATACCACGGCTCTTTACAGCGTATATTTTATTCTGGCCGTGCTCTGTGGCACATCTTTCACAGAGCTTTCACAACTGATTCTGGCCAGCCCGGCCATGACAATCGGCATGCCGATGCTGGTTTTATCTTTTGGCTATTTCACCACCATGCTTCCAAAGGGCTTCTCAACCATAAGTTTTCTTGTTCTCGCGCCATTGATCGCGATCATATCTCTTAACAAAATCACATTCTCGACAGTTAATTTTGAACTGGCGACAGTTATGCTGATCGTCATCTTTATCAGCCTTTCAGCCATCGTTTTTATGCGCGACAAGCCTATGAACTCGCCATGGCGAGGCGTTAAGGGCATCGCTCTTCTGATTGCCGGAATGGGAATTTTCATGGTTTGCTGGTCTGCCCTGGATACTGCCGCTGACCGTGTCTGGACAATAGACGAACAGGAGACAATTGGCTGGCTGCCACTTGAAGAAGGCAAAACAATTCTCTGGAACGTTTCAACCAAACCTCTCTGGTGGGACGTCTCAGTTCTTAAAAACAGTATGCGTTTGCAGGCAGGCTGCCCACCGGTAACGGCTTTCCGCGATATGTTCGGAGAAACTAAAAACAACAGGCGACTGCTGCTGCAAAACCTCGAAACCGGCAAAATAACCCCGATACTCAACCGCAACACGATGTTCAATACAGACGACCCCGTGTTTAACCAGAATTTCGCTGCAATCTATCGCGGCCGGTCTTCTGGAGGTTTTCTGTGGGGTGGCAACTACGCTGTCATCAACAAGAATGGCGAACTTATAAAAGATTTTAAATCGTACTCTGACTATTACGAGCAATATTACCGCTATTTCAAGCTTATCGACGAACGCCGTTTTATTTATACCGAACAAATAATCAATGGCGACGCTATTCTGACTGAATTTACGCTCTATGAAGAAGGCGTCGGCAATCGTGTCGTGTTCACAGCCCAGGAAGACTTCACCTTCAGCGGTTATATTGTAATGCCTGCAAAAGAAACTGGTAAGCCCGCTTTTGCCGCCATAACCGGTCGTCTTGAAAATGAACCTGACAAGCTCATAATGATTTCTGTGGCCGACAGTAAAAAAACCGTTTTGCCGGTGAAGCTGTTTGCCCGGCCAATTGTTTGCGGCAAAGATTTTATCGTCTTCAACGAAGGTCGCTGGAACAAAGCTGCGCAAAAACGCGACAACAGTTTAACTATTGCCTGGCTGGACGGTAGAGTAGAAGCTCTCGACTGGATTCATCAAGACTCGAAGCTGGCAGGCGTTTCTGCAGACGGTCGAATTATTGCCCTGATACCTGATATCGCACATCTGGACTCATACAAAACCGTCTCTGAAAGCCTTGTAGAGATCGACATTGCTGCCAGAACGGCAAAAGAACTTATCAGGTTTCCTTTTGCGGCTGTTGCAAGCGTTAAGCTCACGAAAAAAGCCGACAAAGCACTGCTGTACTTTAGCTCGCACGCTCTCGAAACAAGAGTTCATAAAACTATGGCTATCGACCTGAAGAACGGGCAGCTCAATGAATTTAAAGCCTTTAATGAGTATATAGACAGCGAAAACAAAACTGAAGGCGTAAGCATCTTCAGCAACCTGTTTTTTCTGAGCGACAACCGTTTTATGGTTGAAACAGCAGATGGAATTTATGAGCTCGATGTAGCATCAGTAAAGGCCGAGCGCAAAATGCGCATAACGAATATCGCCAAACAACTACAGAAGGGGGGTGCATCGCAATGATCAGAATAAGTGACGATTCCCCGATTCCGATCTATCAGCAGATAATCGATGCAATGCGACGCGAGATACTTGCCGGCGTCTTTGCCCCCGATTCGCGGCTTCCCTCGATAAGAGAACTCGCAATTGAGCTCAAGGTCAATCCAAATACCGTTGCCAAGGCTTATCAGGAAATGGCCAGCGAGGGTGCTATTTATTTCAAGCGTGGTCAAGGAGCCTACGTCACTGCTCAATCTGCCGATGACTTGCTCAAACAGGCCAAAGCCGAAATGGCAAAACACATTCTCGAAATCATTGCGATCGCCCGTAGTCTCGGCCTGAACGGCGCCCAGGTGAAAAAAATATTTGAGACGCTGCTTGAACAACAGGAGGAAAAATAATATGGAAGCAATCAGCATTAACAATCTTTCGATGTCATACAGCGGTTGCCAGGTATTGAACTCTGTCAGCACCCGCATAGAAAAAGGGCGTGTCGTAGCGCTGCTCGGTCGCAATGGTGCGGGCAAAAGCACGCTTCTTAACCTTCTGTCCGGGCAACTTGAGCCGGTATCGGGCAGCTCTGAAATTCTCGGGCTGGATTCACAAAAAAATACGACCCAGTTGCGGCAAAGCTGCATTTTCGTGAGCGAAGAGTGCCATCTCTACCCATGGATGACCGCCCGAACCCTGGGCCATGTCTTCTCGACGATGTACCCCCGCTGGAACCAGCAACTCTACGAAACTACTCTGCAGCAATTCGAAATCGTTCCCGACAAAAAGATAGCCACTTTCAGCAAAGGTACGCGCCGAAAACTTCAACTTGCGTTTGCTCTCGCCACCGAAGCCGAAATATTACTGCTCGACGAACCGGTTGGTGGCATAGACGTGGTTGCGCGCGAAGAAATCTTGAACAGCCTCATAGAATCACTGGTTGAAAAGGGCGTTACCATCGTATTGTCTTCGCACGAGCTCAATGAGATTTCGGGTGTCTGCGATCATGTTCTGATTCTTTCAGAGGGCCGTTTCATCGTTGATTGCTGCAAAGAAGAACTGGTTGAAAAAACGCGCAAAGTAAATGTCACCCTCGAAAATGCTGTAGAAAGCGTGCCAACCCACCCTTCCATTCTTTCGGCCCGTGCACATGGTGCTGAGCTGGAGCTTCTGATAAAAGACTTTTCAGAGAACGAGCTCGTTAAAATTCTGGCAAATTTAAAGGTTAAATCAATCAAAACAACCGGAATGAGTCTCGAAGAAATCTTTAAAGCCATTACCCGTCACGAAAACCCCTGATTTGAGATACTTTATTCTGCCGGGCACGAGCTAGATATGCCCGGCAGA
>SABV01000377.1 GCA_009928855.1 Erysipelotrichia bacterium
ACCGAATTTTCAGATTACAAAGTTACTCAAGCTCCTTTTCCGAGAATTGCCTATGATGATGCCATGATGCGCTATGGCTGTGATAAACCTGATCTTCGCTTTGGTCTTGAAATTGCAGATGTTTCAGATATTTTCGCCGATTCTGATTTTAATGCCTTTAAGTCTGTTGTTGAAGCTGGCGGAGTTGTAAGAGCAATCTGCGTTGATAATATTGCTGATAAATCACGCAAGTTTTTTAAAGATCTCGAAGACTACGCCAAAGAAGCGGGCGCAAAAGGCTTGGCGTCACTCGTATTTGCCGACACCGAAATAAAGGGCAGTCTTGCAAAGCCACTTTCTGATGCGTCAAAAAATGCTTTGCGCGATAAAATGCAGGCCAAAAACGGTTCAGGTATTTTGCTGGTCGCAGATAGCAAAGACAAAGCTTCTGTCGTTCTTGGAAAAGTTCGTATTAAACTCGCTGATGAACTGGATCTTCGCGAAAAGAACAGCTATCGTTTTTGTTGGATCGTTGATTTCCCGATGTTTGAAAAAGACGAAGAAACCGGTCAGACTCAGTTCAGTCACAATCCGTTCTCCATGCCGCAGGGTGGTATGGAAGCCCTGCTGACACAAGATCCTCTGACCATCAAAGCTTATCAATACGATATCGTCTGTAACGGTATCGAACTCAGCTCTGGAGCCATTCGCAACCATCGCCCCGAAATCATGTACAAGGCTTTTGAAATCGCCGGTTATGATAGCAGCGTTGTAGACGAAAAATTTGGCGGTATGATCAAAGCCTTTAAATTTGGAGCTCCTCCTCACGGCGGTATTGCTCCGGGCGTTGACCGCATCGTAATGTTGCTGGCCAATGAGCCAAATATTCGCGAAGTAATCGCTTTTCCGATGAATCAGAATGCCCAGGACCTCCTGATGCAGGCTCCCGCCGAAGCGACTCCGAAGCAACTCAAGGAACTACACCTGCAGATAGTTAAAGACTAACCTCTGATGGTTGCCGGTTTTTTTTCGCTTTGCATTTTTGCCGGCTCATTTTTACTTTTTCTAATTCAACCGCTGGTATGGAAGCTGCTGCTTCCATGCCTTGGCGGTGTTCCGGCTGTTTGGACGACCTGCATGCTTTTTTTTCAGGGCGCTCTGCTGGCCGGCTACGTTTATGCCGAAAAGTCGGTAAAATGGCTGGGTGCCGAACGCCAGTCGGTTGTGCATGTTCTTTTGTTAACCCTGAGCTATTTATTACTGCCGGTTAACGTCGCTGTTGATGGTGCCGAAACTGCCGCTGTAAACCCTACTGCCTGGCTGTTTGCGCGTTTGAGTCTTTCTATCGGTTTCCTTTTTTTTCTGCTCTCTGCTAATTCGCCGTTGTTGCAAAGGTATTATTCGCTGGCAGGGCAGCGCGACTCTTCTGACCCGTATTTTTTATATTCTGCCAGCAATCTTGGCAGTCTTACAGCTCTGTTGATATTTCCATTTCTGCTTGAGCCTTTTTTTAAAGTCTCGCAAATTCGCGTTATCTGGTCAGGGCTTTATCTGATTCAGACTGCGCTGTTTTTTGTTTGTTGTATCATTTTCTGGCATTCTGAAAAATCTGTCGTTCCAGCCTTCATTGGCTTTGCCAGAGGTGATTCTCAGAGCCGGAAGCAAAAAGTTGTCTGGGTGTTTCTCGGGTTTCTGCCATGCAGCGCAATGTTGGCGGTCACAACTCATGTCAGCACAGATATTGCTTCGGGTGCTTTCTTGTGGGTGCTTCCGCCGCTGCTGTACTTGTTTTCGTTTGTTCTTGCCTTTGCCAGAAGCGAATATTGGCGAAATATCCAGTGGGCTCATTACATGTTGCCTATGGCTCTTGTTTCGGGGCTGATGTATAAGTATTTTCTTGCTGAGCCGGCATGGCTTGCCATTTTGCTTCATTTTGCCTTTATGTTTCTGCTTTGCATGTGTTTTCATTCGCGACTGGCTCTGCTTCGCCCCAGCCCAGAATTTTTGACTTCATACTATGTCTTGATGTCGATTGGTGGCATTGCCGCTGGTATTTTTAACGGAATAATTGCGCCACTGTGTTTTAAAACACAGCTCGAATATATACTGACGATACTGCTTGCAGCTTTTTCTGTGATTTTTTTCAGTCGGGGGAAAGGGGAAACGGTGTGCGCGTGGCAACGCGAGAGTTTTGTGATTTTATTTTTTGTTTTTATCACAGCTCTTTTTGCCAGATTCGATAATGGCATTCAATTGCGTATTTGTTCGATGGCGGGGTTGTGCGTTATTCTTGTCGCACTTGTCGTAATACATTTTTTCTTGCGACAAAAACCGCTTGCAGCTGCCATTCTGCTTGCCGTTTCCATTGTTGCGCTTGTTGCAGATATTGATGATTCTCGCACAGTGCTTGTTGATCGCGGTTTTTTTGGTGTAATCAAGATTACAAGACTGGCTACCGATGGAAAAACCTGTGATGCCGATCTTAAGATCAGCGGCGTTGAAGACGTGTTTTATCGCCTGTATAACGGAACGACACTGCATGGAGTCGAACGCAAGGTGAAGATCAGGCCGGTTTTTCCGCTTTCTTACTACTCGCGTGAAAGTCCTATAGGCTCTGTTTTTAAGGCTGCTCTGATAAAGCGCAGCATTCGTGATATTGCGGTTGTTGGCCTTGGTTGCGGAACTCTTGCCTGGTATGGTCGCCCCTGGCAGCATTTTGATTTTTATGAGATCGACCCCAAAGTTGTCGAAATAGCTGAAAACCCCGCATACTTCACCTATCTGAGCAATTCAAAGGCTTCCTGGCGTAATATTGTCGGCGATGCCCGCATAAATTTACAATCGCGGGCTGACGCCCGGTATGATCTTATTGTTATCGATGCTTATTCTTCTGGCTCTGTTCCGGTGCATCTGATGACTCTAGAGGCTTTTAAGCTTTACCGGGCCAGGCTGAAAAAAAACGGTATGATTGTTTTTCATATTTCGAGTCGTTACTTTAATTTTGCTCCGGTGATTAAACGTGTTTGTGACGAAATAGGCTTTTGCTGTCTTGAGGCTTTTTATGATCCGATCGCTGACTCGATTAAATACGACTGGTATGATTTTGATCAGTTGAATAAATCACGTTGGATCGCCGCTGCAGCTGATCCAAAAAG
>SABV01000063.1 GCA_009928855.1 Erysipelotrichia bacterium
TTTTCATTGTCAGCGGAAACTTGTTTCTTTTTACGGCCCACGCAGAAATTCTGGCAAACTCTTCTGAAAGAACAAACTCTGGAGTTTCTATTTTTTGCGAAAGGCAGAATTCGCGAAGCTTACCCCGGTGCGAGAGTACGGCAAATTGTGATGAATTTTTTAACTCATGAGGAATTTTTTCACGGTAATAGGGGCTGTCTGTGAAAAAGCTTCGTGGTGTCGCGATTGTTTCTGGTAATTTTTCGATTGGGCTTTGTTTCTCTTGCGACATTTCTATAGATGCTTCATTCGCGCATCTGTTCTTCGAGTTCTTTTAACCTGGCCTTCGCGATCATGTCGCTGGGTTGTTTATTTATAAGTCTGTGCAGGCGGTCGATTTCGGTGCGGCTGTATCTGATAAGGCGCTTAAGAATATCGAGGTCGCGTGAGATTGTGTTGTCGTCGTTGGGGAGCTGGTTTGCCCTTTCCCAGTCGTTGAAGGCTTTGCGAAATTTGCTTTTTTCAAAGAAGATCTGCCCGCTCAGTTTGAAAACATTGTAATTAGAGGGGTCATATACTCTTGCGCGGTCAAGTCGGCGCAGAGCTTCTTCGTAACTGCCCTGGTAGTAATCATTGATCGCCGATTCTACATAGGTTCTGGCGCGGGTTCGTTTAAGCTCTTTGCGGCGTTCTTCGCTCATTTCAATAGAGTCGATATCTACTCCTTCGCCTTCAGCAAGACCACCTTCGCCTGATACTGGCGGGCGGGCGCTCATGGTGTTGAGATTGCGACGCATTGTTGAAAAATCGATGGTGGTTGAAAGCGGTACTTTGCCTACACGGTAGGCCAGCGCCATCAGTACGCCAACTATTGCCAGCACCTTAATTGTTGTCAGCAATTTGTCGTTCATTTTGGGCACCATGCCTTTCGCGTGTCAAAACCACGCTGGTGCAGGTAGTCATACCATTTGCCTGAAGTGAGAGGGAATGCCTGGTGTTTGCCCATACCTCTTCTGAGGCTGTCGTAATGGTAGCCAAACATCGCTATTTCACGCTTTATATCAGGGCAGGCGCGCGAAAATCCTTTGATTAGAATCTTTTCAAAAGATGTGTGAACCGGCATGAAACCGAAAGCCTCTATTTCTGAGGCGTTAGCCGAGATTGCCATCGGCGAAAGCAGAAGCTGCCACAGCGCCCTGATCTGTAGTAGATAAACCCGGCTTTGTAGGTCTGGTGAGAGTTTTGCGGCGTTTTTTGCAAGCCATTCAGAAGACCATCTCAGGGTTTCGAGGGGCGTAGAATGCGGGTCTGGGTGCCAATTTTTCCGCAGATAATGATGCAGCTCGACCGGGGCGATGTCGTCAAATTCTCTCCAGGTGGTGGGAAAATTGCGCTCTGTAGCAATTTTTATGGCTACTTTCAGGTCGGTAAAGTCCTGTTTGGGCATTGTTGCCGATAATTTTGCCAGGGATTCCTGCCATTGACAGGTGATCAGATCTTTAAAGCTCTGAACTCTTGGTTCGAGTGTGTGGGTTGAAGCGGTGGTCTGCATATGAAGCGCCTGGGGCACAAGCTTGCTGTCTGGCCATGTTTTGATGAAGCGCCCGAAAAACTCTTCAGCTTCGTGCCATCTGCATGAATCAAAGGCTCTTTTGCCGTTGTCGAATACTTCAGACGCAGTGATAGAGAATGCTTCGTTGCTTAAAAAGGTCATGATGACCAGAAGTATCAGTTTCGTTTTTTTCAACTTCACAGGGCGCCTCATTCAGAAAAATTAGCTGCAATCAAGTTATTATCAGCAAAAACAATGCCAATGATAAAACGGGCATTTACATGCCCGTTTTATCATCGGCTATTTTTGCCCCAACATTGAGGCTTTATTTAATTGATGTGCAGTCTGAAAAAGGTTTACAGGGTTTTCAGCGCCCTTTTTGCAAGCACTCCGGCCATACGTTTGCGGTAGCTTCCTGTAGATCTTATGTCGCTGATAGGACTGGCTGTACTCATCGCTATTTCAGCGGCCTGCTCAAGTATTTCTTCGGTCAGCGGTAGACTGGCACCTTCTAAAACAGCTTCTGCTTTTTCGCATCGCAGCACAGTTGGTGCCACTGACCCCATAGCAACTCTAAAATGGTTTTTTCCGTCATTCCAGGTGCTGACGGCCATGTTTATTTTTGAAATAGCGTGGGCGCGTCGTTCGCCAAGTTTTAAAAAACTTCCGGAGGTTTTTCTGAGAGGAATCGAAAATGCTTCAATGATTTCGCCTGTTTGCAATACACTTTTACCCGGGCCGGTAAAGAATTTGTCGATAGGCACCTGTCTCTGACCTTTACTGCCCGTTATGATAACTACGGCTTCGAGGCTGTAAAGCGCCGGAATCGTATCGCCTGCGGGTGACGCATTAGCAATGTTGCCCCCGATGGTTGCAGCATTTTTGATCTGCATGGCGCCAACTGTCGAAGCTGCTTTTGTCAGCACCGGAAAATACTCTTTTACGAGAGGGTCGCTAATGACCTGTGACATTGTGCAGCCGCTGCCAATTATGAGTTTGCCGTTTTCCTGTTTGATAGTTTTAAGTGGCAACGCGCCAAGATCTACCAGAGCGCGAATACCCGGAAACAGACCGTTGCGAATTTTAACGACAAGATCTGTGCCGCCTGCTATGGCAAGATAATTCTGGTTTTGCAGAAGATCAACGGCTTCTTTTATGGTGGTTGGCTTGTAAAAATTGATATCGCTCACTTTTTATTTCTCCTGTCTTCTGCGGCCTTTTTTACCGCCGCTTCAATTTTGCGGTAGCCGGTGCAGCGGCAAATATTGCCCGAAAGTGCCTGTTTTATATCGTGCTCTGTGGGCGCAGAATTTGTTTTTAGCAGATGATAGCTGGTCATGGTCATGCCGGGTATGCAGAAGCCGCATTGCACGGCTCCTTCGTTGATAAATGCCTGTTGTACCGTTTGCATGAGCCCGTCTTTGTCTAAGCCCTCGATTGTGATCACTTCATCTGATTCAACGAGCGAAGCGGCAAGTTTAAGGCAGCTGTTTACTGGTTCATTGTTCATCAGCACCGTGCAGGCGCCGCATTCACCCTTTCCACAGCCTTCTTTGGCTGCGGTGAGTCTAAAGTCTCTTCTGATAAGCTCTAGAAGGGTCATTTCGGGCGAGACAGAGGCTTCTACTCTGTTCCCGTTTAGAACGAAACTTATTTTTATCTGTGCCATTTTATGCTCCTGAGAGGTGATAAGTCAGTCTTTGGGCTTGTCGCTGTAAGCTTTAAAGCCGGTTTTAGTTTCTTTGGCTCCGGCAAGAGATTCGCGGCTCTTTTCAAGTAGACCCATGCCGTGGGTCGCATCGATCGGGTATGTGGCTGAGCCTATTTGTATAACAATTTTATGGCTGCTGATAAAATCAACCTTTTCTGTCTGCTTTGCAAATGTTTTTTGTATGCGCGCAGCAACGATTTCAGCTGTTTCTATACCCGTTTCTGTAAGAATGGCGAGGAAATGGCCTTCTGTTTCTCCGCAGAACATGAGGTCGAGGCGGCGCAATGATTGTTTGAGAGCGACTGCGGTGCTTTTGGCCGCAGTCAGTTTGTCGGCCTCCTGCAGGTTTTCAAAACCCGCAATAGAAAGCGACAGTAAACTCATTTCCTGTTTGTAGCGCTCAGATCTTTCTACCTCTGTTTCAAATGAATCATTGAAGCAGCTGAAAAGCAGAAGCCCCGTTTCTTTGTCTTTGTATCTTGCATCGCCGGCATTTTGTGATGCGTCTATAAGAGCCATAAGGGTTTCGAGAAAAAGTGCCAGACTTGCTAAAGAAAGCGGGGGGCTTTTATGGTTCTCGCGGCTTGAAAAAATGCATATACCCGTTTTGTCAGACGCCAGCGCGAGTGGAACAGCTGTCATTTCGAGCCTGGTGATTGAAGATTTGAAAATCAGCGGACGATTGCCGGTTGTCAGCTTTCCTGCTTCTTCTTCACCAAGGTTACCGGTATATTTTATAAATAAAACGTCGCTTTTAAGAGTGAATCGACACCCAACAAGCGCGGGCGGCAAGTCGCCTGCAGACGCAAGTTGCTTCGACTGGCCGTTTCCTGTAATAAAAACGGTGACGGCTTCTGCTTTTGCCATATTTTTAAGGCGTTCTAAAACACTGATTAAAAGCGATTCATCTACCCTTGAGGCATTTTTTAAGACTGCGCGTAATTCATTGAGGCTGCGCTTGCGTAATTTTGCTGCGCGTTTGATGCGTGGTGTGGCCGCTGCGGCAAATATGACATCACGAAATATCAGCACGGTATTGATCAGCACCAGTATGAGCAGTAAGTTCGGAAATCTCAGACTGACATCCCAGACTGGCTTTCGGTTCCAGAGGCTGACGAGCAGGATACCAACGATCAGCAGATTCGCGAACAGATAGGCATTTAAATTGACCTTGTTTTTGCTGCTGCAATTTTTCATGGCGCCGCCTCCAGTTGATTCGAACGGTTATGAGTCTTGACGAAAATCACCCAGTTGTACTATGCTGTAACTTGTAACATTATACACAGGCAGACTGGCCGGTGCAATTATTTGCGTGAATAGAACAGCAGCGGGGCAAAGCGGCGCAAGGCCGCTGTAATACAATGAATATAAGCAACACGCGTGGGGAGCCATTCGAGAATTTCTTTTCGGTTCTCAAACTTGATGTGTGCCGCAATCTTACTGGCTGTGGCGGCGCTCTGGGCGCGGTATGTCTTGCCGGAATAGCTCGTCAGGCTGGCGTAACTCTTTTGATTGTGCCGACCGTTGATCGGGCGCGCGAGTTAGCGAGTCAGATTGCTACCTGGCTTGGAGCTGCCTCAGGTCGTGTCATTTGTATGTTGCCCGAGCGTGACTCTATTTATGACCAGACAGCTGCCGATTCTGAGGTGATGTTTGCCAGACTTTCTGCTATGGCTTCTGATTTTAAGGCCGGTGGTCTGGTTATTGCACCGGTTTCGGTGGTGCTCGAAAGATTTTTCTGGCCCGCACACTGGCTTGCCGGTTGTTTCGAAATTCGTTCTGGTGATGATTTAAAACGTGAAGACCTGGTTTTAAAGCTTGTCGCTGCTGGTTATAAGCGTGTTAATGTGGTCGAAGAACACTCAACTTTTGCGATAAGAGGCAGTTTGCTTGATATTTACCCGCCAAACTCAGAATACCCGGCCCGGCTGGATTTTTTTGGCGACGAGCTCGAATCGATAAAACTTTTTTCGCCATCAACGCAGCGATCATTTGATAAAAGAGACCGCCTGCTGGTTATTCCTGTTAACGAGTTCGTAGCCAGTGATGATGAGCTTCATTCGCTTGTTGCCAAAATAGAAGAAGAGCTTGGCACCCTTGACGAGAGGCGCGCAAGCCTTCTGGCGCGTCGTCTGGAACATTTGCTTGGTCAGCCGGATTCTCGAGACTACAAAGAGTTGAAGCCTTTTGTAGAAAAAGGCCACGGCCATCTGTGGGATTTCTGGAAAGATTTTCGCATTATCGTCGAAGAATCTGACCAGACAATCACTGCTTTTGAAGATGTTTTTGCGGCACTTTCGCAGCAGTATGAGCAACTTCAAGACCTGACACCCCTCAGGCCACCTCATTTTTATTACCATCATCCCGAAGAAATTATCGAAGCTATTTCGCAAAAAGGTTTTGTCAGGCTGAGTCGTTTCGGTGAACCTAAAGAAGGCGTATTCGAAGGCATAGAAATGCAGGCGCCGCCTTCAGACTCTTCTCGTGAAAGCCTGCTGAAAGATCTTCGGGGGCTTATTGAGTCTGGCTGGGCTATTGCGGTCGTGATGAATGACGAAACGCGCCTGAATAACTTGCGTGGCTTGCTTGGCGAAAGAAATGTCAAAATGCATTCGTCTGTTCAGCCTTTTGGTCTGAAGTATGGCTCGGTGCTTTTTGTAAAAGGGCCTGCTCGCCGTGGTTTTAAAGATTTTAAACGCAAAATTGCCATTTTCAGCGAAGAGGATATTTACCTCGCGCCGGCAAAAGAAGCTACCCGGCGTAGTCGCGGTGGGCAGCAGAATATTCTGCATCTTCAGCAGATGGTGCCTGGTGATATCGTAGTGCATGCCGACCATGGCGTAGCCGAGTTTAGAGGCATTCAGACGATGACTGCCGGTGGTAATACCCGTGAATATATTTTATTGCAGTATGCGGGCACCGACAAACTTTATGTGCCTACCGACCAGGTTCATAAGGTTTCCAGATATCTTGGTATGGAAGGTTTTGTTCCCAGAATTCATAGTCTGAATTCAAAAGTCTGGGCCAGTCAGAAGAGTCGTGTCGGCAAAAATGTTGAATTGATTGCCCGTGAATTGCTTGAATTATACGCAAAACGCCACGCGAGCAACGGATTTGCCTTTGCACAAGACTGCGACATGCAGCGCCAGATGGAAGAAAAGTTTTTGTTTACTGAGACTCCTGATCAGATGAAGGCCATAATTGCTACCAAAGAAGATATGCAGAGCCCGGTGCCTATGGACCGCCTTATCTGCGGTGATGTCGGTTATGGTAAAACCGAGGTGGCGATGCGGGCTGCGTTTAAAGCGGTTTGCTCTGGCAAGCAGGTTGCAATGCTCGCCCCGACGACTATTCTCGCTTTTCAGCATTATCAGACTTTATTGAAGCGTTTTGAGGGGTTTCCGGTCACTGTAGATATGGTCAGCCGCCTGCGCAAGCCCGCAGAGCAGAAGGTGACTCTTAAAAAAGCCGCAGCCGGCACTCTCGATATTCTGGTTGGCACGCATCGCATTCTTTCTTCTGATATCGTTTTTCGCGATCTTGGAATGCTGGTAATAGATGAAGAGCAGCGGTTTGGCGTAAAACATAAAGAACGTTTGAAACAGATGAAAAGCCATATAGACGTTTTGACACTTACTGCTACGCCGATTCCGAGAACCATGCAGATGGCAATGTCAGGAATCAGGCAGATAAGCGTGATTGATACGCCGCCACAAAACCGTCGGCCGGTGCAGACCTATGTGGCGCCCTTTGATTCATCGTGGGTGAAGCGCGCTATAATCGAAGAGCTCAAACGTGGCGGCCAGATCTATTATGTTTATAACCGCGTCGAGAAAATAGAGCAGAAAATGGCATTTTTGCGCGAGCTTGTGCCAGAGGCCAGAATTGCGATAATTCATGGTCAGATGGTCGAAGAACAGGTAGAGAAGATCATGCTCGCATTTGTTCAAAAAGAATACGACCTGCTGCTCGCCACTACGATTATTGAGTCCGGTCTGGATATTCCTGACGTAAATACCCTGGTGGTAGATGAAGCCGAGATGCTGGGGCTTTCTCAGATGTATCAACTGCGCGGCAGAGTGGGGCGTTCTGCGCGGCAGGCCTGGGCATACTTCTTCTATTCGAAGGGCAAACGCCTCAGCAAAGAAGCTACTGAACGTCTCGAAACCATTGAAGAGCATACGGCGCTCGGTTCTGGTTTTAAGATTGCATTGCGAGATCTGCAGATTCGCGGTGCCGGCAATATTCTCGGTGAGTCACAAAGCGGTCACATTGCAAGTATAGGTTTTTCGCTTTATATGGAATTGCTCGAAGAAGCTGTGGCAAGAATAAAAGGTGGCAAGGCTGCCATGGAAAAAGTGGAATCTGCCGTGGAAATACCGATTACAGCCTATTTTCCGACTTCGTACATTCCAGATGAAGAGACAAGAGTCGAATTGTATTCGCGACTGGCGCGCTGCAACGATACTGCTTTGCTCGCCGAAATACGCGAAGAATGCGAAGACCGCTTCGGCAGGCTTCCCTCTGAATCTGAAGCCTTATATGCAATCAGCGGCTTGCGCATTATGGCCGCACACGCCGGTATCAAAAAGATCACCAGGGTTATCAATCACCTGCGTTTTGAATTTGCCGATGCCAGACTGCCTGATATCGGGCGTTTATTCAAAAGCGGCGCGGCTGTTCTTGCCCAGATTTATTTCGAGCCAAAAGATAAAAATGCTGTAAATATGAATATTGTATGTGATACTGATGAATCTATATTCGCAGATGCAGAGGCTTTTCTGCGCATTCTGCTGCAAATAAAAGAAGATGATGAAATCAAGGAGACCTCAGTTGGACACACCTCTGCAGAAATTTTATGACGTTTTACCCACAAACCTGAGAAAAGCGGTTGCCGGGCACAACCTGTTGCTTGACAACGCAACAGCCGAGTATCTTGGCGAAGAGCTCGATACTTATTTTAAGCGTGTTAAGGCCGAAAGCAGTGGTAATGAATGTCTTGACCTTTCAATGATTGAACGCATGGTTGGCACGTTCAAGCGTCTTTTGCAAGGGTTTGCAGCCTTGTCTGAAGACGAAAAGACGGTTGTGTCATTGGCGATAAGGTATTTTATTGAAGAAGAAGATGCTCAGAGTGACTTCTCAGACCCTTTTGGCTTTGATGATGACCTGGCCGTGCTCAATGCTGCCTTGCTGGCTATCGGCCGCACCGATATGATTGTGGTGCGTTGAGCCTTTTACGGGGCGTTTAACAGCTCTATTGTTTCTTTGATTGCTTCTAAGATTATTTCGTTCTGCTTTTTGCCCGAATCAGGGTTGTTGAGCTGATAGAGCAGTTCGAGCATGTTAAGTATTCTATCTGCTTTTTCGGGGTCTGTGCGCGTGTAATATTGATAGGCCTCTTTTATTGTCATCTGAACACCCATCGGGCCGCGTATGATTCTGACATTTTCGGCAAAACCGCGGGCATCTACAACCAGAAAATACGAAAGGGCTTTTGCCGGGTTCTGGTAATACTCTGTTTCGAGCAGCTGTGGGCATGTGCGTTTAATGACTTTGCGGGCGTAATCGTTAAGAGTCTGGCCGGTTTCGTCTACTCGTGTGTTGCCGAGGCTTTCGAGAAATTTACGTTTTTGCTTTGTCTGGTTATCAGGCTCATTCTGTGTTTCTTCGCAGTTACTGAAGATCTCTTCTATTTTGTCGATGGCGTTTTGTGCATTTTCTTTCAGCTGAAAACGGTTCAGTTTTTCTTTCCAGCTGTTCGCCGTATTTTGGTTGAATTGAACAGTTTCTGAAGCCGTTTTTTTGAGATATTCAACAAAGGTTTCAAGCTCGGTCATCCCCTGAAAAGCCTCTAACGGCATGCAGCTCAAAAGCATTGCCGCTGCCACAACAAAATGTTTAAGCATTGTCTGTCGATTCTCCATGATACCAGGTCTGCTCAAAACGCGAGGCGAGCCAGTTCATTCTGGTGTCGAAAAAAACTTCAGTATCTGGCAGCGGTATTTTAAGGGCATTGCAGGGGGTTTGCCATACGGAATCTTCGAGAACGGCCCTGGAAAGAGAAGTTTCTTTTTGCAGGCGTTTAAGGCAGTCTGCAAGAAGCGTGCAGCCGCCGAAAAGACTGCCTCCCGGCAGGCAGCATCGGCAATTTCGACTTGTCAAATTGTTGTTGTAAAAATTATATTCTCCGTCTGGTAATCCTGATGGAGCAACTGAGTCAGAGACTAAGAGCAGGCGGCGGTTGTCGTAAAGTCGGTAGATCATGCTGATTATTTCAGGTGCGACATGTTCGCAATCGCCAATAAGCTCGACGTTGAGGTTTTGTCGAGTTAATATGCTGCTCAGCATGCCGGCCTCACGATGGTGAATGGCGGGCATGGCGTTGAAAAGGTGTGTTACGTGCCGGGCGCCACAGGAAATTGCCTTTTCTGTTGTTTGCCAGTCGGCTGCAGAGTGGCCGAGAGAGACGGTTATGCCCATTGATGTCGCCATCGTGATGAATTCCATCGCGCCGGGCAGTTCGGGGGCAACGGTTATAATTTTTATAAGCCCGTCTGCGGCTTTTTGCCATTTTTCAAGCAGAGCTATAGAAGGTTTCAATAAACAGTCTTCAGGGTGAGACCCGCGTTTGCTCGGTGCCAGAAACGGGCCTTCAAGGTATATGCCATGAATTATCGGCAGGGCTTTACGGGTTTTATGAAGCCGGGCAATGTCTGCCAGCGCCTGCAGTCTTTGCTCTTCGCTGCATGTAATCAGTGTTGGAAAAAGCCCGGTTATGCCGCCCGCTGCGACCTTGTTCATCATTTCATCAAGCTTTGCCGGGTTTCCGAATACAAAATCCCAGCCAAAGGCTCCATGAAAATGCGTATCGATTATACCAGGAAGTCTGTAACCGTCGATGACAGTTGTGGCCTGCTGTTCATCACGAAAAGGGCAGAACTTTTTTTCGTGCAGACAGGCCGGTTTGTTTTGACTTTCAAAGAATCTTTTTACCATTTTTTTCTCCTGCCATAGAGCTGCAGGCCTTTAGCCATGGCATAAAACTGTTGCTGACAGGCTGGCGCAGTTATTCTTTGATTTTTATTGCCAGTTCGCGGCCTAGTTCGCGGCATTTTTCGAGGTCTTCTTCATTGGGGCTGAACTGGCATTTATAACCGGCAACAGCGACTTCTATGCCAGCTTCTTTAAGGCCGGCTTCAATTCTTTTGGTGGCCTCGCCGCTCCAGCCATAGGTGCCGAACGCCATGCCTATTTTGTTTTTGAATCTCAGCCCGCGCAGTTCTTCAAGATAAGTTGCCATGGTTGGAAGAATTCCGTTGTTGAGAGTCGGGCACCCCATAATTACCGCTTTGGTAGTGAGAATGTCGGTCATGACATCGCCCATGTCAGTGCCGCCGGCATTGAACATGCGGTAGCTTACCCCTTCTTCTTCGAGTCCACGGGCAATTGCCCTGGCCATTTTTTCGCTTCCGCCCCAGATAGTATCAAAAATTATGACTGCAGATTTTTCACATGTGCCAGTGGCCCATTTGACATACTTTTCGACGATCTGGGCAGGGTTTTGCCGCCAGCAAAGGCCGTGGGCAGGAGCTATGATCGACAGTTCCCAGCCAAGGCTGACAAATTCGTCGATTTTTTTTAGAATCTGCTGTGAATAAAGAGTCAGAATGTTGGCAAAATATTTTTCGGCTTCGAACCACAGACCTTTCTGGTCGACCTGGTCGACAAATCTTTCGGTGCTCGCAAAATGCTGCCCAAAAGCATCGGTTGAGAAAAGAATTTTTTCTTCGGGGCAGTAGGTAAACATTGTGTCTGGCCAGTGCAGCATCTGAGCCTCAAAAAATCTGAGAGTTCTTCTGCCGATATTGATGCTATCGCCTGTTTTAACTACCTTAAGATTGTTTTCGACCTCGGGATAATGGCGTGATACCGAAATTTTACCGCCTCGGCTGGTGTAAATTTCGATGCCGGGGTTACGTTCGAGCAGGCGCGGCAGAGAGCTCGAATGGTCAGGTTCGGCGTGGTTGATGATAAGAATATCCAGTTCTTCTATTTTGCAAAACTCTTCGATATGTCTTACGAGATCGTCATACTGTGATATACGAACCAGATCTATCAAAACTTTTTTCTGGTCGTCGATAAAATACGCGTTATAGCTGGTTCCATGTCTGATAGAAAGCTCGTGCCCATGAAAATGTTCTTTGCTCCATTCTAGTGCGCCAACCCAATAAATGTCTTTGCAAATAAGCTGTTTCAAATGAAGCCTCCTGAGTGCTGAGATTATTTCATATCAGGAAAAATCTAGCATAAAGTTGCATTTAGTTAAACTATTATGTACATTTGAAGTTAGCTCTGTCTTCTGGCAAATTTTATAAATAAAGCGTAGACCCGAGGGGGATGACCGTGAATATATTTTTTGTAGTTCTTCTGGTTTTAACGGTGATTGTTCTTGCCTATCTCGTTAAGTTGTTTCCCTTTATGACCTATATTAACTGTATGTCGGCTAATGTTCCATGCTCACCGTTTCAGCTGATTGCAATGCAGCTGCGCAATGTGCCGACCGATTTTATTATCGAAAACTATGTTAAGGCGCGCAAAGCCGGCTTGCCGGTTATTCTCGATCGCCTTGAGGTGCATGTGCTTTCTGGCGGCAATCTGAACAACGTGATTTCTGCGCTTATCAGTGCCAGCCGCTCGAACATCGATCTCAATTTTGAACGTGCCGCTGCCATTGACCTGGCCGGTCGCGATGTTAATGATGCAGTCAAAATGAGCGTTCAGCCAAGAGTTCTTAAAAGCCCCGATATTCACGGCATCGCAAAAGACGGTATCGAGCTTATTGTCAGAGCTAATATCACTGTCAGAGCCAACTTGATGACCATGGTCGGTGGTGCCGGTGAAGACACTGTTCTTGCAAGAGTCTGTGAAGGTATAGTATCGGCTATCGGTTCTGCTGAGAAACATTCGATTGTTCTCAATAAGCCTGAGATGCTTACCCAGCGTGTTATCGCTGCCGGTCTTGACGTTGGTACTGCCTTCGAAATCGTTTCGCTTGATATCTCTGATATCGATGTTGGCCGTAATATTGGTGCCCACTTGAAGAATGCCCAGGCGGTTGCCGATAAAAAGGTCGGTGAAGCCAAGGCAGAAGGGCGCAGGGCTCTGGCTATGGCTCTTACCCAGGAAAACAAGGCCGCCGAGCAGCAGGCCAAGGCAAATCTTGTTCAGGCTGAAATGAAGGTGCCTCTGGCTCTTGCCGAAACTTTCAGAAATGGCAAAATTCTGGTGCCGCGCAAGAAAAGACCGGTGCCTGTAGACCGTGCCGGTTTAGGGTTTGGTGATGACGCAGGTTGAGTCGAAACTTACCCGTGAGCAGCTTGAAAAAATGAACAGGCTGCACCGCCGCGAGCTTCGGCAGATCAAAAATATGTCTGAAGCCCAGTTTCAGGTTTTTCGTAAAAACTTTTCGTTCGGTCACCTCGATAAAATAACCAAGGCAGAAGCCCACGAATTGCTGACTTCAATGCTGGCACTTAATTTGCAGCTTCTTGACGATGTAATTCAAAGCGACCAGAAAAACACCGCATAAATTGCAGTATGGCAGAGCGATTTCGCTGTTTGCCAGCGGCTTTTATTTAATGCGAAACTTTATTCTGTCGCTGTTTCTGTTGCCGTGGCCTGAGCCGGTAAAGCGCCAGGTATAATCTCGGCATCAGAAGCGATTATTTGACTGGCCGCACTGGCCGGTGCTGTTATTGATGCGACTGCAGTATCGACACTGGCAGGCTGAGTTGCGGTTGTTTCAGGGTTTGGTATAACGGCTTTTTCGGTTTTATCCAGCGGTTGTTCAATTGAAGAAACCGGAGTGACCGGGTTTGCGATCGGAGTTTCGCTGGTGTTGCTTTGATAAAGCATTACGCTGTAGGCGATGTATACCGCAAGTAATAAAGCCCCTTCTGCTCTCACAATGCGCATGCCGGTGCGCATAATTGGCAGAACTCCAAGACTGACAACCACCATCAGCGGAATATGTATTCCGAGCATGTTCGGGGAAAGAATGAGATAGTTGGCTTCTGTTGCATTCGGAATAACAAGTGGCAGAGACGCGGCACAGCCGACAATACCGAGAATATTGAAAATATTAGAGCCGACTACATTGCCCAGGGCAATACTCGATTGCCCTTTTCTGGCTGCAACAATAGATGTCGCAAGCTCTGGTAATGAAGTACCTATGGCTATCAAAGTCAGACCGATGATTTCGTCAGAGATTCCCATGCTTTGGGCTATGGTAACTGCGCCGCGCACAAGCGCTTCGGCTCCTGCTACGAGGCCTATCAGACCGCCGATGAGATAGACGATGTTTTGCGAAGTGGTTGGTTGACCATCATCAACCGTGGCTTCTGCAACTATGGCATTTGCTTTTTCTTTCATTTCTTCAGCAATAGCGTTTTCGCGGCGACCGATAATGTAACTCATGATTACATAGCCAAAAAACAGAGTAACCAGAACCAGGCCCTCATTGGGGCTGATAACCCCCTCTGTGTAAGCCATGTGCCAGAGAATCAGAGATACAGCGATCATTATAGGGGTTTCACGGCGTACCATCTGTTTATCGCATGCTATTGGATGAATTAACGATGCTACCCCGAGAATCAGGGCAACATTCATGATGTTAGAGCCAATTACGTTGCCCAGAGAGAGTGCAGGGTTGCCTTTTAATGAAGCGTTAACGCTTACCACAAGCTCGGGCAGCGATGTTCCTGCCGCCACTATAGTGAGACCGACCACCATTTTACTGACGCCAAGGTTGATCGCCAGGTTCGAAGCACCTTCAACAAGTTTGTCGGCAGCGTAGGTTAGTATGACAAGCCCAACGGCACACAATATGAGGCTCGGTAACATATATTTGCAACTCCTGTGTTAATTACCGGGCTATTCTAGAATTCTTTTTTCTCAGATGCAATCAAAAAAATCTTACAGCCTACCCCTTTCGCGGGAATGGCGTAAAATTATAGATACAATAACCGGTATAGTTTTTTTTCAACACTGCATCATTAGAGGCTTCGTTAAGGGCTCAGCCGGCTGAATCTGTCCAATGCTCGCGGGGAACAGGGTTTGATCCTTCCCAGATTATTTGTCGAAAATGTGCCGGGTCGGTGTTTCCTTCGGTGTTTATAAAAAGTATCTGAGAATCCTGATTGATCCGCAGATAATCGCGAAGTTCGCTGAGACCGTTCTCGCGCAGAATAGAAACAAGAGCGCCAAGAGTTACTGCGCCAGATTCGCCAGAGACGACAAACGGGTCGCCAGCCAGGGGAGTCGCGTAAATCCGCATTCCCTTCGCTGCAACGTAGTCAGGGCAAGTTACGAAGCAGCAGGCCGTCTGCTTGAGAATCGGCCATGCTACCGGGCTTGGCTCACCACAGGCGAGACCTGCCATAATAGTGTCGAGGTCGCCCTCTATGCTGTGTGGGTTTCCGTCGCCGATTGCAACTGACTGATAGAGACAATCGGCTGTTTCAGGTTCAACGACAATACAACGCGGTGCATCAGCAGAAAAAAGGGCATGATAATAACCAATAACTGAGGCTGCCAGGGCTCCAACGCCTGCTTGAACAAATACGTGGGTTGGTCTCGTAATGCCTTGACCGGCAAACTGCTCCTGTATCTCGGCCATCATGGTGGTGTAACCCTGCATGATCCAGATTGGAATTTCTGTATAGCCGTCCCAGGAGGTGTCAGATATTACTGCCCAGCCGTTATTTTTTGCATCGACAACAATCTGGCGCACGGCATCGTCATAGTTTCCGGCAATGATTTTAACGGTGGCACCATAGCTGCGGATCGCGTCAATGCGGGGCTTGGAGGTCTCAGCGTGAACGTAAACAATGCAGTCATGCCCGAGTTTTTGTGCGGCCCAGGCGATGCCCCGGCCATGGTTGCCGTCAGTAGCGGTGGCAAATGTGATTTTGCCGAGTTTCTGCCTGATCTCCGCAGAGGTGAGTTCGGCGTAAGTGAGTTCTTCGTTGGCGTTGAGCAGGCTTTTTAGGTAACGGTAGACCGCGTATGATCCGCCCAGAACTTTAAAAGAATTCAGTTGTAATCTTACCGATTCATCTTTAACCCAGATTCCGCCGACGCCAAACATTTGGGCCAGATTGGGCAAAGCCAGCAATGGCGACATTTTGAATTCTGGTATTTGACGGTGAAAACGCCGCGCATTGCGTGCGATTTCTGGCGAAAACAGCTGCCGACAAAGTGTCAGGTCGGGGTCTTTGGTCTGGTTGAATATCCATTTGAGGTCAGGGCGAATGTTCATGATAGTTCTCCTGTTCTGGTAATAATAAAACAACAATGCCATTGGCGGCGATGGCACGAGCACGAGCAACCGGGTCTCAACAGTTATGGTATTTTAAAGAGTTGAGCAGAATCAGTTCGTTTCATTGAGCTTTCTATTGTTGATGTGCGTATGATCTACAGCAATGCAGCCTGGCAGAAAAGCGCAGCATTTCTGCATACGATA
>SABV01000378.1 GCA_009928855.1 Erysipelotrichia bacterium
CCAGTGGCAATAACCTTTATTCATGACGAGTTTGCTCAGACAAACTTTTGCAGCCATGGCATCTGATGAAAAGGCAAATGCCTTTTCGACATATCAGGGGTCACGACACCAAACGGAAATTTACGCACGCTAAGGAATTCTTAGCGGTCGAAACTTGCCCTGAGTAACGTTCCGGTTCAGATTCCAGACATAATCACCGGTGAGATTTATATGTTCCCATCCCAAAGGCGACAGGTGCCGAACCAGGTCTTCACGAATGGGCTCTCCCTTATCGCGTAAAGCAATCAGAGCGCGTTCAATATAAACTGTGTTCCACAGAATGATTGCAGCAACCACCAGGTTAAGGCCGCTGGCCCGATGATTCTGATTCTCAAACCCGCGATCTCGCATTTCCCCCAGGCGATTGAAAAATACGGCGCGGGCCAGAGCATTTCTGGCCTCTCCTTTGTTGAGCCCGACTTGCACACGGCGGCGCAAGTCTGAATCTTTGAGCCACTGGAGAAGAAACAAAGTTCGTTCAATTCTGCCGATTTCTCGCAACGCTACGGCCAGCCCGTTTTGTCTCGGGTAGCTTCCCAGTTTTCGCAAGAGAAGCGACGCAGTCGCTGTGCCTTGAGAGATCGAAGCTGCCAGCCTGAGAACATCCTCCCAATGGTTTAAAATTTGAACTTTCTGAATTGCCCCGCCGGTCATACTTTCCAGTGCCGGGTATTCATAGCCCTTGTCTGGCAGATAGAGCTTTTTATCGGCAAGATCTCTGATGCGTGGCGCGAATCGGTACCCTAAGAGATGGCAAAGACCGAAGACGTGATCAGTGAAGCCGGCGGTATCTGTGTAATGTTCTTCTATTTTAAGGTCTGATTCGTGGTAGAGGAGGCCATCAAGAACAAAGGTTGCATCTCGCAGATTGGCATTGATTATCCGGCTGTGAAAGGGTGCGTATCGGTCAGAGATGTGGGTATAAATCATCACAGACGGATCTGTGCCATACTTCAGGTTAGTTTGCCCGGCGGGTTCGCCTCTACCGCCCGCGCGATAGCGTTGCCCATCTGAGGAAGATGTGTTTCCTTCACCCCACACCTTTGCCAATGGCTGGCAATGTTGTGCATTTATCAGCTCAGCCAGGGCCTTTGAGTATGTGGCATCGCGAATATGCCATGCGGCCAGCCATGAAAGTTTTTTGTATGTCATTGCCGGGCATGCTTCGGCCATTTTCGAAAGACCGAGATTGATACCGTCTGCCAGAATTGCTGTGAGCATAAGAATTGTGTCCGATGCCGGTTCTTCTGTTTTAAGGTTTGTGAAGTGCTGCGTGAAGCCAGTCCAGTGGTCTACTTCCAGCAGTAGTTCAGTAATCCGAACATGTGGCAGAAGACTATAGACCTTGTTCATTGCTGCTGTCGCCTCATCTGGAACAAGATTGGTAAGCGGGGTGATCTTCAGAATCCCTTTGGTAATGGCCACATCTGGCAACTTACCGATTTTTGCGAGGTCATTAACTCTGACAAACTGGTCTTGAAGCTGCTGCATACGCTTAGCCAGGTATTTCTCACCGTTCAACTCTATATCGAGCCTGAAGCCGTCGTTCTGCAGTTGCGTAAAGGCATCTGGTGAGAGCATGTATTCTTTGAAGTCATTAAATTGTCGACTTCCGGAAACCCATAAATCGCCTGACCGCAGGGCATTCTTCAGCTCCGAAAGAACGCAAAGCTCGTAAAACCGTCGATCTATACCCGCTTGCGTAAGAACCAGAACAGCCCAACGTTTACGAACAAAGTCTATCGGGGCATCTTCAGATATTTCACGAATATTCGCGGCATTCAAACGGCGCAAAATGTGAATTGCCCGTAAGAGAGTTTCTGCCGCTGGAGCAGCTTTAAATTCAAAGGTTTCAAGGAACAACGGTGCATAGCGGCGGATTTGTGAATATGATGATCCTATCAGGCTCAAGGAATCGTCCATGCCGGGTTTAACTATTCCATCAGCCCCAGTAACGCTTGCTTCAAAGGTTTCCCACGGAATAATCTCTTCAATTGCGATAAATGGGTCTTCTCCTGTTTTACGGGCATCGAGAAGGGCTCGACCTATCTTGGCAAAAATACGCATTTTTTCGTTGATAGTCCTGGCAGACTCCAGAAAGGTTTCCTGATGCTTTCTTTTGGCTCTGGCAAAGAGCTTTCCCATAATCCGGTCGTGCATAGCCAGTATTTCATCGGTCAAGGTTGCCCGCGTTTCCAGCAGTAAAGCCACCAGATGCGCATATCGTTGAGTTTCCTCAAATCTCTTCATGTGTTGACCGCTGGTCTGTTCAGCAGTTCTGGCCAGTTTTAGAAGTCTGTTACGATGAACTGCATGCTCGATTCCAGGAGCAAAATTTAACGCCCGAATCCGATGGAGACGAGCCAGCAAACTGTTTATATGCCTGGGTCCTGTCGCAACTACCGGCAGGCGTAACCAGCTCAGAACACTGAAACTCCGGTTCTCGTATGGCAAAAAAAGTGCATCAAGTTGCCTTCGCTGGCTCAAGGTTAATGATTCAGTTAAAGCGGCATATATTCGTCGTGTTGCTCGTGTGGCCGTTTCCGCACACAATCGCTCTATGACAGCAAGAGGAGGAATAATGATTCGCCGGGATCTTAATTCTTTTAACACTGCATGCCCCAGAACCATACTCTGGTCACTTTGCAGAGCCAGCGGCAAAAGCCAGCTTGTCATCGCCTTATATTCTGACGTCTCAAACTGGCGATACCCGTATAAATCAATTATCGTCTGCAAATGTTCCCGCCTCGTCTGGTCTCTTATGGCATACTTGGGCCATAACGCCGGATCTATTCCAAGTTGTCTCGAAACTATCATCAGCATGCCCCGCGCCGGCTCATCATTAGGGCCAATCACAAGCCCAGGATACCGAATAGAACAAAGTTGCAGGGCAAAACCAAGACGGTTAGCAACTCCACGCCTTTGCCCAATAGTGGCCAGGTCTTGCGTAGATAAGCTGAACAAACGAATAAGTTCAGCTTCATCTTCTGGAAGCGCCAACAGGTCATGCCGTTGAGCCGGCGAAAAAAAATCACGACGTGGCATAATGTTTTATCCAATCAGTCATTTTAG
>SABV01000064.1 GCA_009928855.1 Erysipelotrichia bacterium
GCCGGTTAAGTCTCAGGCTTTCAGACCCAGGCGTTCGCGCTGATATTTTTCGCGCAGCGGCTCCCACCACCATTTGTTATCGAGATACCATTGAACGGTTTTTCGCAGACCGGTTTCAAATGTTTCCTGCGGCTTCCAGCCAAGTTCGCGCTCAATTTTGCCGGCATCGATAGCGTAACGCATATCATGACCGGGGCGATCTGTTACAAAGGTAATCTGCTCACCATATTTTTTGCCATCAGCGCGAGGGCGAAGACCATCAAGAATTCCACAGATAGATCTGACCACTTCTATATTCTGCTTTTCGTTGTGGCCGCCAATGTTATAAGTTTCACCGGGTTTGCCTTCGGTAACAACCTTCACAAGCGCCCGAGCATGATCTTCGACATAGAGCCAGTCTCTGACCTGTTCGCCTTTTCCATAAACCGGCAATGGCTTGCCCTCAAGAGCATTTAGAATAACTAATGGAACCAGCTTTTCGGGAAAATGGTAGGGTCCGTAATTATTAGAACAGTTGGTAATTACCACCGGCAGGCCATAAGTTCTGAACCAGGCTCGCACGAGATGATCAGATGAAGCTTTGCTCGCAGAATATGGCGAACTTGGGCTATATGGAGTTTCTTCAGTAAAGAGACTATCGTCAAGGTCTAGATCGCCATATACTTCGTCGGTAGAGATGTGATGAAACCTGAAATCAGCCCGCCCCCTGGCATATTGCCGGGCAACTTCAAGAAGGTTACAGGTGCCGACAATGTTGGTCTGTATAAACTGGGCCGGGCCATCAATCGAGCGATCTACATGCGATTCAGCAGCGAGATGCATGACCGCGTCGGGCATAAAAGATGCAAAAGCGCTCTCTATGGCCGAACGATCGCAAATATCCGCCTGCATAAAACTATAGCGAGTGCTCTCACTCACTCCTTTGAGAGATTCCAGATTGCCTGCATAGGTCAGCTTGTCGATATTAAGCACCTGATGATCTGTTGTATTGATCAGCAACCTGACAACTGCCGACCCGATAAACCCTGCACCGCCGGTAATCAGTATCTTCATATTATTTTCCTCTATCTGCAAAACTTGATTTTTAAAATTCAAATGAGTGGCATGTTAACATCACAGTGACAATCAGACAATAATTTATCTGGTTAAACACAATTTTGCGTTATTTAGACAAAGCTGTTTTAGTAGGCGCTGATTTTGTGATAGACTCTACGAAAATTAACAGGAACGAAATTTATGGCCGAAATTGCATATTCTGTAACCATACCGGTTTTCAACGAAAAAGAGAACCTTGAAGACCTGATCGGCAAAGTCGAGTTTGCGCTCAATCAGCTCGGCAAGCCCTGGGAGCTGATTTTGGTCGATGACGGCTCGACAGACGGCAGTTTTGCAGAGATAACAGCTCTTAAAAAGCGCTCTCCAAGTCTGAGAGGTCTCAGATTCTCAGGCAACAACGGCCAGACTGCGGCAATGGCAGCCGGCATAAAAGCTGCGACAGGCCGTGTAATTATTACCCTCGACGCCGACCTGCAAAACGATCCGGCTGATATCCCCCTGCTGCTAACTGCTCTCGACGAAGGGTATGACGCTGCAGTGGGCTGGCGGAAAAAGCGCAACGATAATTTTGTGCGCCGGGCATCATCTAAACTTGCAAACTGGGTTCGCAACCTCATCAGCGACGAAAACATCAAAGACACCGGTTGTTCTTTGAAGGCTTTCAGAGCATCAGCAATACAGAATATCGAGCTCTTTGAAGGCATGCACCGCTTTTTGCCAACTCTGGTAAAAATGAACGGCGGTACAGTTAAAGAAATCGAAGTCAGTCACCACCCGCGCAATAAGGGCGAGTCAAAATACAACATCTGGAACAGAGTTTTTCGCTCTTTTCTGGACCTCCTCGCGATCAGATGGATGAAATGGCGCAAGCTGAGGTATCAGATAGATGAGCAAATTTGATCTCTGGCTGATAGTCGGCCTTCTTGGGCAGCTGCTATTCTCGCTGCGTTTTTTTGTTCAATGGCTGGCCTCAGAAAAAGAAAAAAGGAGCGTTGTGCCGGTCTCGTTCTGGTATTTCAGCATTGGTGGCTCTTTTTTGCTGCTTGCCTACGCAATCAAGCGCCAGGACCCGGTTTTTATTCTTGGGCAATCCATGGGTTTCGTTATTTATATAAGAAACCTCGTATTGATCGACCGTGAAAAGCGCGATGCCGTAATTCTGCAGGAGCCCGGCGAGTACAATGGCGAACCCTAAAAGCTCGAAACTGCTGACCAGAGCCCTGCCGCTGATAATTTTTCTGGTTGGCGCTCTGCCTATATTGCTCCACCTTGGAACTGCAGGCCTGTTTGAAACTTCTGAAGGGCGCTACGCATCAGTAGCGAGATACATGCTTGATTCAGAAGACTGGCTGACCCCTCACCAGAACGGCCTGAAGCACTTCACCAAACCGCCTCTGACTTACTGGTTAAGCGCGGCCGGCATGAAAATTGCCGGCATCAATGAACTGGGCGCCAGGCTTTTTTTAAGCATCGCGGCCGGTCTTACGGCGCTTGGCACTTTTTACATCGGGCGACTGCTCATTGACAGAACAACAGGAATTCTTGCGTCTATCATTTTGGTATCATCGCTTTTCTTTCAGATACAATTTCGTGGCCTGACAACTGACCCATATCTTGCCGCATTCGAAACTCTGATGGCACTGACCTTTTTCTGCTACCTGAAAAATCCGCGCCAACTCTGGGAAAACGCCTTCTGGCTTATGGCCGCAGCAGCAATGATGACAAAGGGGCCACCGGGCCTTCTGCCGCTCCTTGGGCTAATACCTGCAGCAATTTTGATCGGGCACGCAAGTTCGGTAACCAGGCTTTTTAAATCGATATCAGGCTGGATAATTTTTGTAATTTTCGGACTGGGCTGGTATCTTCTCATGGCACTCATGCACCCCGGCCTGTTGAGCTATTTTCTCATTGACGAAACTATCAAACGCGTAGCCAGTGATACGCACCAGCGCTCGGCCCCCTTTTACTACTTCATCGTATTGCTTCCACTGGGAGTTTTTCCGTGGTCGGCATTCTTCTTCTCGGCGCTCTCAGGCCTTATCGCAAATTTCAAAAAGAACCAGGCATCGACATTTCTGCTTTTGTGGCTCACAGTCCCACTTCTTGTTTTTACCATAAGCCGTTCAAAGCTTGCCGGGTATGCACTCCCACTGCTGGTTCCCCTGGCGCTGATAACGGCAGCATCTGTCAGACGCACATTTCCCGCAAATCGTAAAGACTTGACCGCGTCAGCCCAGAGACACAGCGTCGTCATTGCAGCTTTCATCGCACTCTCAGGAATGGCCCTGTCGGGCTGGGGCTATATTAACTATGAGCAGGCAACCACATTGGCACAAACCGCTATTTTTGCGGGGATCTTCTGGCTTTTTTCGTCTCTGATGCTGATTGCTTTTGTCGTTAAAAACAACCGCAACGGTGCTTTTGCAGTTATCACATTACTGGTGCCTGCACTGATGTTTTTCATTCTTCCTGGCATACGAGGTAATGAACCTCTGCGCGAAGGGAAATACCTGACAAGCCAGTGGCTGTTACTTAAGCGCATTGCAACGCTGCCGCCAGAGCAAAAAATAATATGCATCGACAACATGATCGAGGGCTGGTATTTTTATACCGGACGCGAGGTGACCACGTTCAATGTTAACAGGGTCACACAATTTGACATCGAACGTGCAAATACATTAGTATTAAATGACAACGAGGCGTTAAGACAGGCTCTTGATTCAGACACCATGCTTGTGCTGCCGCATAAATCAATAGAGAAAATAGAAAATATAACCGGCACATCACTGCATATCATTACCGGCGAAGGCAGCTGGAAGGTGGCAATGCCCACCAGAAAGACATTTAAACAATGATAAAATGGCTGACCACGAACTCCAATCTGCCAGAATTCACCTATTATCCGCTTTTAGAAATAATCTTTGGCATTTTTCTGATGATTGCGGCAATCACTGTTCCCGTATTATTTCTGGTATACAACGGCATAAAAGCTGAACAGTGGGCAGAACTGCTTTTTTGCGGTGGTTTTCTTGTGCTGTTTATATATATGGGCAAATCACTCACATTTCAATCGCTGCAGGCACGAAAAACAACTGAAGGCTTCGAGTTTTATCAAAACATGCGTGACCCCGCCGTCAACATCAGCCTTAAAAATAAAGAGTGGCTCGGAATAAAAACAGAAGAAGAAAACTTTGATGACGAAACCATCTTACACCTCAACTTAAAAACAGTAAACGGCAATATGGAGCTCTACAAGGGCATTAACCGCAAAGAAATTGCAAAAATAGTTGAAGCGCTCACAGCACTGCGAAAAAAAGCCGAGGAGGAACACGAATGACACATCCGCTTCTGAGAAACGAAAGCATCAGGCTTTACAACCTTTATCCCAGGCTTGCAGGAAGCATGAGCAAATGGGCCGACCATCTGGATCGCATCAAAGAGATGGGGTTCAATACAATCTGGGTAAACCCCTTCCATTACCCGGGTTTCAGTGGCAGCCTCTACTCGCCCAAAGATTACTACAAGTTCAATCCGATGTTTATAGACAATGGCGCTTCAAAAGCCCCGGCAGAACAGTTGCGTGATTTTATCAAAGCATGCCATGACCGCGGCCTGCTGTTTGTCATGGACCTTGTCATCAACCACACTGCAATAGACTGTCAGCTTATTCAAGAGCACCCCGACTGGTATCGGCACGATCAGTCTGGAAACATCGTCAACCCCGGTGCCATGCACGATGGGAAATGGCACGTATGGGGCGATCTGGCCGAGGTAGACAACTTTGCATCGAAAGACCGCAATAATCTCTGGCAATTCTGGTGGAAAATGATCTCATACTACCTGGAAATGGGAGTAGACGGCTTTAGATGCGACATGGCCTATCAGGTACCCTCAGAACTCTGGACCTTTCTCATCGAAAAATCACGCGGGGAAAGGCCTGGCTGCCTTTTTCTGGCCGAATCGCTTGGATGCGACTTCAAGCAGGTTCAACAATTGGCAGGGCTTGGCTTTGACTACCTGTTCAATTCAGTCAAATACTGGGACTTTAACGAACCCTGGGCAATGGAACAATACCAGAAAACATCTCCATTAACGCCTTCGATCGCTTTTCCCGAATCACACGATACTTCGCGGCTAATAAGCGATTACAAAGGTGATATTGCAGTCGTTAAACGCCAGATACTCTTCTCAGCACTTTTCAGTGCCGGTTACATGATCACAATGGGTTTTGAGTATGGCTTTCACAAGACATTGAATGTTGTCAAAACCGATCCCACATGGTGGGAAGAAACAGACATCGATTTAAGCGATTACCTTAAAAAAATAGCAGATATCAAAAAACGATATGAAGTTTTGAATATCGAACAGGGTCTCGAAATCATCGACCAGGCGAACTGGCCCAATGTTTTCTGTTTCAAAAGATCCAGGCCAGGCATGAAATCTGTATTTGTAGTACTGAATAAAGACAGAGCCAATTATCAGAATGTTCATATTCCTGATATTGAGGCAATAGTTGGCCCCGGCCCGCTTGTCGATATCAGCCCGGAGTTTGAGTTTTCGGTTGTACCACACACACTCAACTACTCGCTCAGGCCCTCTGAAATCAAGATAATAGCGCAGGCTTAACGACCGCACTAAAAATAAAAAAGATCGGGCCCGGCACAAGTCCGGGCCCGATCTTTTTTATGTGCTTATCGTATCAGTTTGAATCACCTTTGCGACCAGCAGGATTCGGAATAACCTGACCAGCCGAAACAAGAGGCTTCAGATCAGAAGAAACTGTCGGCGCCACATTGCTATACCCTGGGTTAACGGCCAGCAGACTCATGATTCGCGCAGAAACCGCGGCATATACTTCCGGAGTGTAACTGTGCATTTCGTGCAGCGCCAGACGCCCGAAGGCATCAATTACAATAATATTCGGAACATTATAGTTAATGCGCAAACCCCTGCCGATAACGCCGTCCCAATCCATCAACACGGGTATCGAAGCATTGAAATCACGCCATTGCCTGATTACAGTCATGCGACTGGTTGACCAGGGAAAACGACGGAGATTGACTGCCCAGAGCAGATGAACGTGGCCTGGCAAACCGTATTCCTGACGAAATGTTTCGGCCCACTTAAGAATTTCATAGCGCTGATAGCGATGGCCGGTGAGAATTATAATGGGCTTGCCTCTGAGGTAAGTACTAACCCAGCGCTGATGGTAAATATCTTCGATATCGAAGTGAATAAATGGCGCCCCGATTTGAACCTTGTTGTAGACATAGTCTTTTGCCGGCAAACTCGAAGGCAGCAAAAGCCAGGTTAAAAGAACAATAAAAAAGACATTGCGAAGAATTCTGCCCATAAAACCTCCACGCGGATAATCTTTGTATAGAATATCACAGAGTTGTAAAAAAGCGAAAAAAAAAGGCGGCAAAAGCCGCCCCAAAAGGTTGGTTAGGATCTAGAAATCAGAAATATTGTTAACAAATTCAGGTTTATCAATAAAAGGATTGCGATTACCCTGAATTGCTTCAACTCGTTCATTACGAGACTTTTCGTGCACATCTACCGGGTCTTCCTGGTGCCATTTGCGAAGAACTTCTTCTTCTGAGGGTGCAATGCGTTTTGCATAGCGCGTCGAAAAATAAAATATGGCACGGGCGATATTGCCACGGCTTTGCGGTCTGACATCGAAGCGTTTTCCCATCACACTTACTGCCACCTTCAGCCCATTTTGGGTTCTCTACAATTCCGAATGGCAAACTGCTTCTCGTTGAATTTGCAACTGAATCTGTCGGAAAAAGATGATGCATATCAGATTTTGCCGGGCCGGTAGCGCCCTTTGACTGCGGCCATGAATGTTCGATATTCATGTTGGTGCTGTTGGGCATTGAAGTTGCAGATATCACTCTGCCGGTATAAAGACATTCGATATGGCTGTCAAAGTTTTCGACGTTAAGCATGATAAAACGGCGTGCTTCACCGTAATCAAGAACTTTCTGGTTCTGAATGGCGGTGCGCAGCTTCAGTATCAGCTCCTCGTCATGCAGGCCGTTCAATGAATCATAGAATTCAGAGCGTTTCAGTTTTCTGTTACGGATTTTGCTGGATGAATTCTGCCTTGAAAGCATCAGGCCGGGCACATCGCCCTCAGTGTACCCGCCAGCCAAGACGACGGGATTCTGGTATAAAAGCGAGATTCTTTCGCGAATCTTTACCAAATCGGCCTGTGCTCTCGGAAAGTCAGACTCGACCTTATCGAGCAGACGAAACGTATCATTAAGAGTCTGCTTGCGGGCGTCTTCAAGATCAATTACCTCCTGTGCCGACCACGCAACCGCGCCAGAAGCGACAACGAAACCACACAGTAAAGCCAATGTTTTAAAGTTGTTAAGCATATACGAGATTATACAGTTTTTTAGCTAACCCGGAAGTTAAATTATAAAATTACCCGACAAAATAATTATTATCAGCACAGACAAGCAAATACGAAACACTTTAAATAACCGCATCATAGCAGCATTATTTCCTGCGAGCTTTACGACGCCGCCACCAGAATAATACCGACACCACAGCTGCAACAATACAGACAACAATAACGGGTTGCAGCCATAAAGACGGGCCATCTGCAACCGTTATACGATCATTGAGACTTCTGTAACATGGCGGCACAACCGGCAGATCACCACCGCCTTTTTCGAAAGAACAGATATAGCGAGCGGCGGCTTCCCATAGTTTGAATTCACGACCTTCAAGCTTTACGATTGTCTGATTCAGCTCTACCGGCCTGCCAAACCGGTCTTTGAGCACCAGATTCAGTCGCGGCAGTTTTTTACCGACCATTGGCAAATATGAAGCCATGTAATGAGTGGTAGCAACGTGGTAAAGAGCTGTATCACCAATAGTAACCGGCACGAACTCATTGCCATGCTGAGGCCCGTTACCTGTAAAACGCTCGACCTGCAGAATTGACCTATATGCAGGCAATGGCTTGTTGATAAACGGCAACCAGAACCAGACAGCGCGTTCTGGGTCATATCGGTAACGCAACCCGGAGAACTGCAAAAAATAAACATCGTTCCAGAGAATTGGCAGCAGCGTCGCAACTTCGAGCAGATTGAGAATTTCGGCGCCCGTCAAATAAAATGACACCAGCGGATAACCAGGCTCGCCATCAGCGCCGGCACCGAGCCCGCATGTGCCGACAAGGTCAAAAAGCGTTATTTCGCCAGCACTGGCAGCAATTGTCGAAGGGTTTATACCGCCTCTGATAATGCCATTGGCATGCATGGCAAAATCTACACGCTGCCCGACTACCTTCTCAGTTTCGAGTCTGATAGCATCTGCAATGAAGTCACCAATCGTTGTCTCGCATAAAGTCTGATGTTTAAGCAGTGCAAAATCTGAACGCGCAACCGCTGTATGCATGTCATCAAAAGCGCCATCGGTAAAACCTGCAACCAGCTGATTCAGCTCTTTAAAGCATCGATCGACAATGGCGGCAATTTCAGGGTCTTCAGCAACACCGCTGTCGAGTCGGCGCAAAAAGGGAAACTGCGTTTCATGGTTGCGCAATCTAAGTTTGCCGGTGCCGCGATCAAACGCCAGATCAAGCTGCCCCAACGTCTGCAGATAGCTGCCGCTATGCATAAGAATAGAGCTGCCTGCAAGCTTCGGCGGATCAAGTGTTATGTGATCATGACCGCCAAGAATAAGATGAATTCCTTCAACGCTTTCGCCCAGCGCAACATCTTCGTAGTAGCCAGCATGTGTGAGGGCAACAATAACATCGGCTCCGGCATCTTTGAGAGCGGCGATTTCACGTCGGGCTGCAGTATGCTGGTCTGAAAAATCAAGCGGAGCCGCGGCGGGTGAAAGACGATGGGCAGCTTTCCCCATGAGGCCAAGAATACCGATTTTTAGACCACCGGCAAGACTAAGAATAAGATGGCGGTTAATCTTAACCTGATCAAAACGGTGCCCGGTCGGAACCACAAGATTCGATGAGACAATTTGCGGAGTTGCAAAACTGCGCTGGTGGCGCAAAAAATAATCGGCAAGAACAGCCGGCCCGTAATCAAATTCGTGATTACCCGCAACAGTTGCGGCATAACCAATTTTTTGCATCAGCTCAATTTCTGCGGATTGCCCTTTAAGGGCCAGCCAGGCAAAGGGAGTCCCTCCGGAAAAATCACCCGAAGACAGCAAAAGAACAGGTTCGTTTTTTTTCTGCTCCCTTACCTGTTTGACCAGTGTCGCAAGGCGAGCAACACCACCGACCGCAGGACTGGTTTTGCCCGGCAGATATTCGCTGAGAGGTGCAGGCAAAAGACTTGAGTGCTCATCGCTGGTATGTAGAATGGTAAAGTTAATTTCTTCTGCCGTGACGCATTCGGGCACACCCACAAGCAAAAGCCCCAGAAAGACAATTATATACGCGCGCATTGTCAAACGCCTGCCACTGCTAAAACAGTTTTTTGCAAAACAAGAGATCATATTTTTTCAGCCTGTCTTAAAGCATTCTGGTTCTGCCAGCCATACTTTATGAAACAATTAATTTACAACACAATCAGACCAGGCAAAGCCTCGTAAATAAAACTACTCAGGCAAAAAACGAATTTCGCTCTGAAACCCTTCAGGGTCGATGAAACTCTGAATCGAAATTGCCCCCACTCCCGCGAAAAAATCCTGAACCGGCTTAAGAACACCACCCGATATTGGTCCATGAACACTGCAAGACACAGGCAGATCTGTTGAGTAATGCCCCCCCGCCGGACATTCAGGAAGCGCGGAGTAAAGCATCTTATAGTATTTATTTACCTGATCAGGCTTAAAAGTCGCAATAAAGTGAATATTTTTAAGATTCTCGAGACATGACTTTCGTTGCGAATGCGCCCTTAATTCAAGCAAATCCGGGCGCATAAGTTTGATGTTTTTCGGGTAAAGAACGAGATTAAAATTGCCGTTCAAAACACCCTTTTCGTTTTCTTCGGGCTCTCCCAGCTCAAAAAAAAGCTCTTTTTTGCTCGCTATCAGCAGAAAATTGCCGCGGAGGGTAAAATAATAAGTTTTTCTTATCGCAAACATATCAAACGAAAGAACATACATTTCAACCCCATTCTCTTCAAGACGCTCAAATTGCAGCGCGGGTTGCAAAAATCCGCTCATGGAAGAGTTTGCCTCTATTTCCTGCTGTATCCATTCGATGATAGACTGATAATGATTGGCGTCGGTCAACTCAAAAGCGAAAAGAACCGGCGAAAAAAAGCTTAGAATGCCGGGCGCAAAAATCGTAAAATCGTTTCTACGGCCACCACTGAAAGCGCCAAGCACCGTACGGGCAATAATATTCGAATCCCAGTGAAACAGAAGCGGATGATCAGCGAGATGAGCCCACAGACTGCCGGTAAACCAGCGTTTTATCAGCTCTAAACGTCTTTCCTGTGCAGGATTACCGTGCCATAAAGCTGGCAATGGAAGCGAATCAGCTTTCAGATTCGCTCCAATCTTCAAAATGCCGGTTTTCAGTTTCGGCCCGGGAGCCATCGCCGCATGGCGCACATTATTCTGTAATTCACTATAAACGCCATTTTCAACCAGAGGCATAATTAGCAGGCGCCCACAGAAAGCCGGTTCTGTAGTAAAAACGAACCCGATCGGATCGAAATATTGTGAAAAATACTGATTATACTGGGCAACAAACTGTGCATAGCCTGCAGTTTCTTCCTGGGTAACCGTCAGGGGTAGACATTCGCTGACAGGCTTCATAAAGCCGAAAGCCCGATGAACAGAACAGCGGATTTCGCCCTCAACAAGCTCATATTTTCCGCCTTCAGAACAACAAAGATCAGGGTTCAATTTTCCGTCATTAACCATGATTTCATGTGTCTGCAGCAACGAGTTGCGCACACATTCAAGGCGACGCTTCGTCGCGATTTTATAGGCCGGGCCAATAAGCTTTCGGATGAAAGCATCAGAGAGAAAGCAGAATATGCGCCCCGGTGCGGCAAAATATTGTTCAATATGCTCGTAAAAATAATGAAGGTCTAAAAATTCGGTCAAAGCCGGGGCTTTCTTGTCAATAACCGCAATTATTTTTTCCATAAGAACCGGAGAATTGCATATAATCTGGTATTCGTTAGCGATAATGCGATAAGAACGGTAGCGAAAATCAGAAGAAGTGAAAGCTTGAATCTGTCTACCGCCTACTATCAGCGAACTTTCGCTAATACCAGGGTTATCACGGCAAAATTCTGCAGCCGTCATCGAGAGCTTTTCTTTTAACAAGGTTTCGTTGCTGATCTTGAGAATCACGGCAACAGCGCTACCCTCGAATACAAAAGGATCTTCGCAGATAAAAAGAATATCGCTCAATGCCAGATCAGCAAAAAGTCTAGTCAGCATGTCGGTCTTGAGAAGCAGTTGATCTTTTATTCGCTGTTCGATACTAAAATTAGAGTTGCCGCTCTCACTGCCGGCAAGGGTTCCGAATGCAGAGGCCCATTCGTCAAAAAAGTCAAAGGCTTTGCGAAAAGCAGTATAAGATGGAAAATGAACAAAGGCGCAATCGGCAGGTATCAACCCATACGCCTCGGGAAGTGCGAGATCTGGCTTTTTGAGCATATTCCGCCAGGGATGCGAAGGCGCTTTGGGTCCTTCTATTGCCGAGACCTGCACCGGCTGACCTCCTTCAACCCTGTAAGCAGCGTCAGGAGTAGGATTCTCGGTATCACCGTGAACAGGGCAACGCACCATTCCGTTTGTAGAGAGATCTTTGCCGTAATATTCACGTCCCGAACTGCAGACTGGCTTTTCTTTCAGGTATTTCTCCTTAACCAGCAAGTCCACATCCAGAGTGTCCATCATAGCTGCATGGTCCATATTGTACATTTCAAGTGCGTCCGTTATCGCACGCAAGTTTCTCTGGCAGAGTCGGTCAATTTGCGCTGCTGCGCTTGTCAGATTTATGTCAGTCTGCAAGGTTTCGCGAATAGCGCTGACTCCTGTAAAAACGCTGTAAAGATCAAGGCTGTTTTCGCCTCGCATATCGCGGCGAGTGTTGCCGCCGGCAAAATGTGCGAACAGGGGTTCCCATTGCCGCATTTCAGATTGCGGTGCCTGAGCCCACTTTTTATAAGCCGGAATTCCGCTCAAAACTTTGCCTGATTCTGCGCCGGCGCAGACCAGTCTGGCCAGAGGGCTTTCAATGACCTCGCTAAACGAGATGTCGCGCTTTTCTTTCCCAAAAACGAACTGGAACCTGCTGACAAAATCTGCCGGTTTGCCTGAAATCTTACCCCAGGCGTAAATTTCATATAAAATTTTGTCGTTGCTCCATGCTGTACGCAGATATGACGAAACCAGCTCGCCCTTAGACTGGTTTTTAAGCACAACCAGGCGCGAACGGTGATAATAATACCAGGCGTCTTTGTCGTTTTGTTTCAGAAGTATTTTGACAAGAAAATGCGAATCACTGCCGATAGGATAAAAAAGCAACCGACCGACCGGCTTCTCTGTCTGAGCCGATATCGACGAAGCAGAGAACACAAGCACCCATAAACAAATGATAAAAACAGCAATAGAAATTCGTTTCACTCAAAAGCCCCCTTATGCGTAGACGAGAAGCAGTATTGTAGGCAAGTATAAATCTTATTTTTGCAAGCATCCGATAAACAGGTTAATCCAATATTACCCTGAAAATCAACACACCTGCTTTTCGGCAGCTTATTTAACCAATTGAGCCTTGCCAAAATAGAGCCTGGCGCAGACATTTTTTTGCACCCGCAAGAAACTGTCGTGCAAGTTATACGGGTATAGTTGCGTGATTGACGAATAATATGGCCTATGTTAACCTTGCCTGAGAATGCAGGCTTGACGGCTTTACGTGAAGATTGCAAGATGCCCCCCCGAAATAATACGATAAGTAAAAAAATATAAGAAAACAAGAAAGGAAATTGCTGACATGACCAACGAGCAGAAAATCTATTACACCAGAACCGATGAAGCTCCTGCGCTGGCCACCGTCTCTCTTTTGCCCATTATCGAAACTTTTGCCGCGCCCGCCGGCATCAAGACAGAATTACGCGATATCTCACTGGCTGGGCGCATTCTGGCCAGTTTTCCCGAAAACCTTACTGCAGCACAACGCCAAAGTGATGACCTGGCTTTTCTCGGTAATTTAGCAAATAAACCTGAAGCGAACATCATCAAACTACCGAACATCAGCGCTTCATTGCCACAACTGACCGCCGCAATCAAAGAATTGCAGAACAATGGTTACAAGATCCCGGATTACCCGGTAGAACCCGCAAATGATAGCGAAAAAGAAATAAAAGCCCGCTACGCCAAAATTCTCGGCAGCGCGGTTAACCCGGTACTGCGCGAAGGCAATTCTGACCGCCGCGTTGCTGACCCGGTCAAAGAATATGCTCGCAAGAATCCGCATTCTATGGGCGCATGGAGCAAAGATTCAAAGTGCCATGTTTCACACATGAATGCCGAAGATTTCTTTGACAGCGAAAAATCTGTGATTGTCGAAAAAGCCGGTTTTGTCAAAATCGTTTTTATCGGCAAAGACGGTCATGAAACCGTTCTTAAAGAAAGAGTCAATCTGGAAGCCAAAGAAGTGATTGATGCGGCAACTATGAATATCAAGGCTCTGCGCAAGTTTATTGCCATACAGATCGCTGATGCCAAAGCAAAAGGTGTGTTGTTTTCAGTACACTTGAAGGCAACCATGATGAAAATTTCTGACCCGATCATGTTTGGGCATTTTGTCAGCGTTTTCTTCAAAGATGTTTTTGAAAAACATGCTGCAACCTTTAAAGAAATTGGTTTTAACCCTAATAACGGCCTTGGCGACCTGTTCGAAAAGATTAAGACTCTGCCGGCCGATAAACAGACTGTTATTCATAAAGATATTGATGAGACCATCAAAACACACCCTCAACTGGCTTACGTAAACTCAGACAAGGGTATCACCAACCTGCACGTGCCCAGCGATGTAATCATCGACGCTTCCATGCCCGCTGCCATACGTGTCGGCGGCAAGATGTACGGCATCGATGGCAAGCTTTACGACATGAAAGCCATTATTCCAGATCGCGCCTACGCACGCATTTATCAGGCAACTATAGACTTCTGCAAAGAAAATGGTGCATTCGATCCACGAACCATGGGCAGTGTTTCTAATATCGGTCTGATGGCTCAGAAAGCAGAAGAATACGGCTCACACGACAAAACCTTCGAAATTTACGGCGACGGCCTGGTGCGCGTCATCGACGACAGCGGCAAGGTTTTGTTTGAGCATCACGTCGAGAATGGCGACATCTGGCGAATGTGTCAGACGAAAGATTTGCCTATTCGTGACTGGGTCAAACTTGCTGTTACCAGAGCCCGCATTACCTGCAACCCAGCTTATTTCTGGCTTACAGATGAACGTGCTCATGATCGCAGCCTGATCAATAAAGTAAGAGAATATCTCAAAGAGCATGACACAACAGGCCTTGACATTCAGATCATGGCTCCGAGCAAGGCGATTGTCGCTACCATGCAACGTTTAAAAGAAGGCAAAGACACAATTTCGGTTACCGGAAACGTTCTTCGCGACTACCTGACTGATCTGTTCCCGATTCTTGAGCTGGGCACCAGCGCCAAAATGCTTTCGATTGTACCCCTGCTCAACGGCGGCGGGCTCTACGAAACAGGCGCCGGCGGATCTGCCCCCAAACATGTTCAACAGTTTGTCGAAGAGGGTCATCTGCGCTGGGATTCACTAGGTGAATTTCTGGCTCTTGGTGTTTCACTTGAAGACTTTGGGCGCCGCAACAACAATACCAAAGCCTTGATATTGGCTAAAGCGCTGAATAACGCGATAGGCAAAACTCTAGAAAACAATATCGCCCCATCAAGAGATGCCCAGAGTGGCGTCGACAACCGTGGCACACACATCTACCTTGCCCGTTACTGGGCAGAGGCCATGGCCACCCAGAACGACGACCAGCAGCTGAAAGCCCGCTTCGCCGGTATGGCAGCAAAACTTGCCGAAAAACACGATACTATTCTGGCCGAAATTGACGCCGCGCGTGGCAAACCCCTTGATATAGGCGGCTACTATCTGCCCGAAACACGCAAAGTAACACAGGCAATGCGACCGAGTCAGACCTTCAACAAAATTCTCGAAGACTTCATGGCCGCTCCGACTGAAGCCAGTTACGCTGCCTCTGGCGCATAACCCACCCTGTTATACAGAATCTGCCCCCGACTGTCAGCAGTCGGGGGCTTTTGCTATCTAGCTTTGCGTGCTGCACACTAAAGTTTGCTCAACCGCTCTTTAAAATGTTAGACTGACAATAGAGACAACAAAAAACGAAAGAGGGTACATCTATGAATCTAAGAGAAGAAAAACAAAAGGGTCTTGTATTTATTGATGGCCTGCCTATTGCCGCATTCATCGACGAAGATTTGTGCCCAACCTGTAACAACAACAAGCTTTACAGTTATGAATTTGATGCCTACTTTTGCATACATTGCAATCACTGGCTTGAACCAGCATGCAGAGACCCAAAGTGCCCTCATTGTTCCAAACGGCCGAAGAAACCATCCAAAATGCTCGACACTCCAGAAGATCCGGATAACCCAAGGTTTACCCAGCAGGACAACACTGCAGAAGTCCGGTTTCACAAATAAACAACAC
>SABV01000065.1 GCA_009928855.1 Erysipelotrichia bacterium
CCGGTCGGCAGATCTGTAATTGTGTGCCCGGCATCGATTCCTGAAACAACAGGCAAAGATATCGGCTGCTCACGGGTTGCACCGGCAACCGCGTCAGCGCGAAGACAGTAGCCATCCATAGATGAGTTGTCTGCGCCAGGCAGATCGAGATCAGAGTGGATATCGCCGGCTAGAACACGGTTAAGAGATTTGTGCAGCGCGATAAACTCAGTTGTGGTTCTGAAATTTTCGGCATGCTCTAAAACAAGTTTTAAGGCCTGATCGTAAGTTACAGGTTTGATGTTCTGTCTGTTCATTTGGCTATTCTAGCACAATCAGTAATAGCTGTCTAATCAACCGGTTCTGTAAACTCAAGTTCAACCAGAATTGGAGTATTTCTTGAGTTGAGCAGCTTGTCGGGGTAATACTCTTTGCCCGAAATATTTTTTGTTTTAAAAATAGCAACAGCATCAACCAGATTTAACTGAATACTGCTGTTGTCTGAAACCAGCGTGGCTTTGCCTCCGGGTTTGAGCGCTTCAAAAAGGCGGTCTACCGAAATTTCAAACGGCAGCACCGGGCTGAATGGTCCTATCTTAGAGATATCCTGAGGGTTTTTGCGTAAACTGTCTCTGATTTTACGGGGGATATGAATGTAATGATGCATGCGCGCCATGGCTCTCATCAATAAAGGCTGAACCGCAGAGGCCACTGCCGGAGAAATCTGTGTGTGATCATAAAATTCACTGAGTGGAAGCATCAGCCCTTCGAGTTTTTCAAGCTCTGCCGGTTTTTCTGAAATGCCTGAGTGGTCGCAGCGCATAGTGCGGCATTCAACCTCGCCAATTAAAAGGTCTATGTTTGACTTTTCCGGGTGCAGGGCCGAAATGACGCTTCTGAAAAATCTTTCGGGGTCGAGCCATATTTTAAGGGTAGAAAAGCGATAGCGATTTAGCTGTAACTCGTTTTCTACAAGAAAAAATCTTTGCTGGCGCATTTGTGGCGATGTATCGCATTGCAGTAGCCTTAAGGCATCAGATGCGGTAATGGCAAAATCAGCTTCTCTTATTATTTCAGGTTCGATGCAGACAGGGCTTTGCGGCTTGATGCTGCTGATTTTTACCGGTATGTTGGCAGACATCCAGCCAGGTTGCGAAAAAAGCATGTCTGTAAACGGCTGACTCGGCGCCGGAGTGATTATTTTGTCTGCTTCATTCAGAATTACTGAAACTGGCGATTTTTCGGTGGTGGCGACGATTGTCGTGTACCCGTCAGATCGCAGCTTATTTTGTTTTAGTTGCCAGAGCTTAAAAAATAGCGGCTGACCCGCTTTTACCCCCCTCGAAAACGGTATCGATATTCGACCAGATTCAAGCTGCAGGTCTGATGTATATACGGCTTTGCCGTTTTGCCACACCTCAATTTGTCGGTGCGTTGAACCCTCACAGTTGTAATTCAGAAAGGCCTGTTTTTTTTCGGATCTGATGTCATATAAACTTTTGTTATTCGGCAGGTCTTGGGATACGAGCATATAATCGTTTTTTTGTGGCTCAGTGCTGGTGTAGGTTGCCGGTAGAATCGTCGAAAGCGGCAACATAGAAGAACCGTGCCAGTTGAACCTTCGGGTAAGCATATCGTTGTTGCGTTTTTGAAGATCTACCAAAATGCTTATTTTTACCCGCTCACTACCCTGTGTGAACTCAAAAATATAAATTCCGGGACGGGTGTTGTTGTTTATGTGTGTCGTAAAAACAGCTGTTCCGTCAAGATCGGTATGAACTAGACGGTTGATGGTGGTGTGCCCAGTCGGAGCGTGCAGCTTGACGCGAACCGGCTTTTTAAAGGCGCCTGTGCCGCTTTTTTTATCGACAGATGCGATTTTAAAACTGACCCAGTTGCCTGCGTATACAGGTTCTGACGGCGGAATCACTATTAATGCCTGATCTTCCCTGACCGGAATTTTGCAGCTGTGAATACTGCTGGATGGCGTATTCTGATGATAGATTTCGATACTTGCTGACCCGGGTTTGATGTTTTCGGGTATTTTAAAAATGCCTGTGTAGGCTCCTTCAGAAAGATAATGCAGTTTTGCTTCCAGGATTGATGGTTGCTGCTGTTCATAGCTCTGCATTGTTATTACAGCTTTCAGATCAAGGCGTTGCTCGCGAAGCAGCTGATTATCTGTGCGACTGAAGACGTATACCATCAATTCCTGTTGTTGCCCTGGTCTAATGGCTCCGTCTGAAGATACTGCAATCAGGTATGGCTTTAATTCTATGTCTTGAGATGGCGGCGGCATGATATAGACTGCCGCCAGAGTGATCATTAACAATGTGATTACGATTATAAAAATCTTGCGCATGGCCGCCAACTTAGCATTAGCAGCCTCATCTTGTCAATCAGCCTGAGTCTGCAGACGTAAAGGGGTGCTATCTTCTTCTATCTTGTTGCGAATAGTGTTATATATATACCGTGGAAAACGAATGTATAACAGTTACAATTGATCGAATTGCCTTTTGCAACGAAGAGAGCGGTTATTATGTTTTAAAAACTTCCGCTCGCCAGTATCCTCACGGAGTTACTGTCGTTGGCAACTTTGGCTATATTCAGCCTGGTGAAGAAATCAGGGTTTATGGCACCTGGGCTTGTCACCCCACTTTTGGAACACAGTTTCAGGCTATGAAATTTACTCTGATGAAGCCTGCGACCCTGAAAGGTATCGAAAAATATCTTGGCTCAGGCATGATCAAAGGTATTGGCCCCGCCACTGCCCGCAAGCTTGTCGAAACCTTCGGCCTTGAAACCCTCGAAATAATCGAGAATCATCCTGATAAGCTCGCCGAATGCCCTGGTATTGGCCCTGGAAAAGCTGATCGGATTGCGAGTGGTCTGTTTTTGCAGCGTTCAGTTCAAGACATTATGATATTTTTGCAGGGGCATGGTATTTCGCCAGCCTATGCTACGCGTATTTTTAAAAAATATGACCGTGACGCAGTTCGAAAAGTCTCAGAAAACCCTTACATTCTGGCTCATGAAGTGCCGGGTATGGGTTTTAAAAAAGCAGACGAGATTGCCGCCGAATTTGGAATAACCGGCAACGACGCAAGAAGAATCAGAGCGGGCATATTGTATGTGCTTGGCAGTATCACCAAAGACGGTCATCTGTTTCTGTATGAAGACGAGCTGTTAAAACTCGCCGGAGAAGTTCTTCGGTTGAGCATACCCGGCGATATAGAAGACATCTTGAAATTTATGATCATTGAAAAAAAGATTGTTGTAAGAGAATTTCGACAAAAAAAGCTCTATTATCTGCCGGCAAGTTTCAGAGCCGAAGAGGGCAGTGCCGCCATGGTTAAAAAGCTTCTTTCCTGCGAAAAGAATGTGCTGCGTCAGCAGGTAATGGCAGCGCTTGACAAGGCTTTTTCTTCGCATGGTATGCAGTTGAGCGAGGTTCAGCAGCTGGCTGTCGAAACTTCTCTTAAAAAAGGGCTTCTGGTTATTACCGGCGGGCCTGGTACCGGCAAAACTACGACATTGAAGGCCGTTGTTGCCGCGCATAAGACTATGGGCAACCGGGTATTGCTCGCCAGCCCGACCGGACGTGCTGCCAAGAGACTTTCTGAGGTTTCCGGGTTTGCTGCTTTCACTATTCACAGACTCCTGGAGTATTCTCCCCAGGAAAAAGGATTTAAGCGCAACCGTCAGCAGCCGCTTGATTGCGACACGCTTATTGTGGACGAGGCGTCAATGGTTGACATGAACCTTTTTTATTCGCTTATTCAGGCTGTTCCAGAAAATGCTGCCCTGATTCTGGTTGGCGATGCTGACCAGTTGCCCTCGGTCGGCCCCGGGCTTGTGTTAGGTGACCTGATCAGATCAGATATTGTGCCGGTAGTAACTTTGAATTCGATTTTCAGGCAGGCCGAAACGTCGAATATCGTCAAAAATGCGCATTTGATAAATAGCGGGCAGATGCCTCAATTAACGGTTCCGGATGGAAAAAACCACTCTGACTGCTACTTCGTTGCCGCTGAAGAGCCAGACAAATTGATTTCGCTTCTTAAGAACGTTGTCAGCAAAAGCTTGCCTCCAAAATTTAATCTTGACCCCGTCAATGATATTCAGGTCTTAACCCCTATGAACAGAGGAAAACTTGGCGCGGCAAGCCTTAATCTGGTTCTTCAGGAGCTTTTGAACCCTCCCGCTGAGACTAAGAACGAGATTGAGCATTTAGATCGTGTTTTCAGAGTTGGCGATAAGGTCATTCAGTTGCGCAATAATTATGACCTCGAAGTTTTCAACGGTGATATAGGCACTATTGCCGAGATTATGCCCGAAGACCAGGAGGCAGTTATCGAGTTTCCGCAGGGAAGGGTTGTTTTTCAGGCTTCTGATTTCATCGACATGGCTCTAGCCTATGCGGTGACTGTTCATAAATCGCAGGGAAGTGAATACCCCGCCGTGGTGATGGTCGTTTCTACTCAGCATTTTATCATGTTGCAGCGCAATCTTTTGTATACGGGTCTTACCAGAGCCAGAAAAGCCATGATTTTTCTGGGCAGTCGCAAAGCTGTTGCCATGGCCGTAAACAATAATCGTATAAAAATGCGCAACACGATATTTGCCGATCTCTTAAAACAGTTATAAACAGCGTTTCTGAATAATATTTTATTTCTTTGAAAAAAATACGCCCAGCCCTTGACGCTTTGCCCGGCCATCATTAAACTTATTATTAAATCTGAAGGTACACAATTGCTGATAATAACAGGGGGTTCTATTATGATACGGCGATATGAAATGAGAGCAACACTCTGCATTGTTCTGTCTCTACTTATGCTGGTTGACTTCGCAGTCTTTAACCCGGCTCCGGCCTTCGCGCTTGATAAAAAGAGCGTTCTTGTAGGCGCTGGCGTTGGTGCTGTTGCAGGCGCTGGTATTGCCCTTGCCGCTCCGGCTATTGCTGGTGCAATTGGTGCTGCCGGTGGTATTGGCGGCGTTGCTACTGCTGCTGTTGGCGGCGTGGCTGCTGTGAGTGGTGGTATCCTCGGCGCCCTTTCGGGTGTTGTCGGAGCTATCGGCGCCGGACTCGGTGCGATTGGTGGCTTTCTGGTCGGTATCGTTACCAGCCCGCTCTTTATTCCTGCGCTTCTGATTATCGGTGCAGCGGTAGCCGGTTATTTCCTTTACAAAAAGTATAAAGCCAAAAAAGCCGGTTCTGCTGCCTCAGGGCCAAGTGATGAAGTTATGCCGGCTTCAGACGAAATATACGTTACACCCGGTGATTATGAAATGAGCAGCGTTGTGCCTTCTGGTGATGAAGCAGAACCTGTGAGTATCGGTGACAGTGCTGTAATAAGCCTTGGTGGAGATGAAGTGACAGTCTCAGATGAAGTTCCTGCCGCTGTTGCTGCCGAAGCTCCTACAACCACCACTACTACTACCGAAGCCACTGTTACCGGTGTGCCTACTACCAGCGACTCTCTTAAGGCCGCTCATGACAGATACCTGAGTGCATACCAGAAATACACAAATCTTGTTACCAACAGTGGTGGCGCTGACCCTGAAGAAGTAAAAAGATCTCTCTCTGAATATCGCGAAGCTTATAATGCTTATCAGACCATGCGTGCAACCGGTAGCAAATAAACCCCTTATCTGATCATAAAAAAAAGGCCGCCCGTAAGGGCGGTTTTTTTTATGTCTTTTTTTGTATTTTATTCGCCGGTCAGTTTAAAAAAAGTCAGAACGGTGTCACCAAAAATGCGTTCGTCGAGCAATCGGTACTGAGGCATTTTATCGATGCCAATAATATCTTTTTTTTGCCTCTCGATTATAAAAAGCGTCTCTGGCTTAAAGAGCGAACAAATCGGAATTTGCTGCAATAGTGGCTCAAGAAGGCCTTTAAGATAGGGTGGGTCGATAAATACCACGTCAAAAGGCGGCATGCTTATTGTTTTTAAAAATTTGATGCAGTCCATAGTAAAAACTTCGCCGCGTTCGGCCAGATTGGTAATTTCGAGATTTTCTCTGATTGTTTTAGTGCATTCGCGCGCGGCATCGACAAAAGCCGCATAACTTCCGCCACGGCTCAAGGCTTCGATACCCAGATTCCCTGAACCGGCAAAAAGATCGAGAAAACGCGCATCTTCTACCAGATTCGCTATTATATTGAATGTCGAGCCTTTAACTTTGTCCATGGCAGGGCGTGTCTTGCCACCGCCAGGCATTTTGAGTCGTCGGCCTTTGGCACTGCCGGTAATTATGCGCATTTGTTAACCGCCTTCCATGAATGTTCTGTAACTGTCGCCAAAAGATTTTATCATCTGCCCCGAAAACCATTCTCTTACTTCGTCTTGCTCGATTGTCAGAATTTCGTAGGCGCGAATTCGCGCATTTTCAACCAGCTTCTGCGGAATTCGGTGTGAAAAACATGGGTGCGAAAGGCCGCTTTGCCTTGTGCCAACAAGATCGCCGGGCCCGCGAAGCTTCAAGTCTTCAAGTGAAAGCTCGAAACCATCATTGGTGGAGGCGAGAATATCAAGACGCTCTGAATTGCCCCCGAGGTGTGAAACCAGTATGCATGCTGATTCGTCGGCACCTCGGCCAACGCGTCCGCGAAGTTGGTGAAGTTGTGAAAGACCAAAGCAATCAGCGTTTTCTATGATCATCAATGTCGCTTGTGGGTTGTCTACGCCAACTTCAATGACTGTGGTGGCTATGACCAGATCGATTTCGCCGGCTTTAAATGCTTGCATGGTCTGTTCTTTTTCTTCCCAGGTCTGCTGGCCGGTCAGGCATGCGTAAGAAGCATCAGGAAGATGCTCGGCAACTTTCTCGGCCGCTTCTTCTACCGATGTCCATTCTTTGACGTCAGAGAGCTCGATGAGCGGGCAGACGATATAGACCTGCTGTTTTCGGCCCAATGTCTCTCTGAGCAAAGGTAATGTGTCGGTAAAGTTTTTTACGATTTTTGTTTTGACAGGTTTGCGGCCAGGCGGCATCTCGTTGATGACGCTGGTGTCCATGTCTCCAAAAATGGTGAGTGAGAGGGTTCTCGGAATCGGCGTTGCAGACAGAAGAAGTTGATGAGGGTTTCTGCCTTTACGGAACAGGAGGCGGCGATGATTGACACCAAAGCGCTGCTGCTCGTCGATGATGCATAAATCAAGATTGTCGAACTGCAGTTTTTCTTGAAAAAGTGCGTGGGTGCCGAAGATGAATCTCGCGCTTCCTGAAGCGGCTGCTTCTGAGGCCGGTCGTCGCTCGGTGCTTTTCTGACTGCCGGTTATAATGACTGCCAGATGGGCGAACTGAGGAAAAAACTTTTTAAAATTATGCAGATGCTGTCTGACGAGAATTTCGGTCGGCGCCATAAAGGCGCACTGACTTGAAGGTGATAGTTTCATCGCAAAATGAATCATTGAAAGAAAGGCCACCAGAGTTTTGCCTGAACCCACATCGCCCTGCAGAAGCCTGTTCATTGGAGGTCTGTCTGATTCTGTGCGCAGATCGGCGATAATTTCGCCCAGAGTCTGTTCTTGCGCTTTTGTCAGCTTGAAGGGCAGGGGCCATGGCGATTCAAATGGCGGTGGTTTTGTGGCGTCTGGAAGTGTTAGAAAGCCGGTGAGCGACTCACGTCTTTTTAAAACACCGATCTGAAAAAGTACCTGATCAAAAAAGGCCATGGTGTGACGTGCTTTTTTGAGAGTTTCATCTGACTCAGGGCGATGAATCTGCTCAAGTGCGTCAGCAATCACGTTGAATGATGAATTTTTGAGAGCGGCCGGCAATGAAGCCTGCCAGTCGACCAGGTTGAGCACACTGTCGATTATTTTTCGCAGCGAGAGTGGTGAAATTTTTGCTTCAGAAAGCTTTGAGGATGAAGGATAAACCGGGGTCAGCTGAATTTTATTTGCAGTTGGCGCAATTTCTTCGTCTATTGGTTCTATTTCGGGGTTTGATATGGTCATCATGCCCTTAGTGGCTGCCGCAGTGCCGAATAACCAGTATTCTTTGCCCGGTTTAAGCTGGCGCGTCAGGTAGACGCGGTTGAACCATCTGGCAGCGAGTCGTCCGGTGCTGTCCGAAAATTCGGCGCTGATAACCGTCAGGCCGCGCCGTGCATGATAAGATTTTATCGAGACAAGTCTGGCTCTTAGCAGGCACTGCATTTCTGGTTTTAATAGTGAAAGCGGTATTGCCGTGCGCCGATCCTGATACTTGCTCGGGTAAATTCTTAACAGGTCAAACACGCTGCTATAGCCGGCCTGACAAAGCGTTGCTGATTTTTTCGGCCCAATGCCGGATATCGTAGATACATGGTCGTCGAGGAGCAGTTTCTTAGCCAATGCAATAACTCTTTATAAAATTTTCACTGCCAGACAGGCGATTCAGTCCTCGTCTTTAAAAAAATAAAGCTGCTTCATTACCATAAAGTCTTCGCCCATATACGCCAGATCCCAGCCGTTGCGGCCGGCTTCATCCAGCACATTGCCCAGTTTTTCAAGAAAATCGGGGCCTTTAAATTTTTTCAGATCGAGGGTTTTGTAGTTCCAGCGCTGAGGCGATTTTTCAAGTGACATTTACTTTTTCCTGGCCTGGCTTGCGGTCTTCCAGTATTGAATTCAGATACAGATAAGATTTTAACATCTGTCTCAATGAAACTTCCTGCTGCGGAGATTGTGCGCAGGCTCTTAACATGAGGTCAAATGCGCTGAAGGCTTTCTGATGCTGAGCAGTCAGGTTAAAACAATATGCCAGCAGAAGGTTTGATTCAACATCTACCGGTGAGATATCAACAGCTTTCAGCAATACTTCAATCGCTTTGTCGTATTGTCGCAGCTGCACGTGCAGGGTTGCCAGCTTCTGGTAAATGACAGGATTACGCGGCGAAAGAGCTACGGCATGGGTCAGCAGCTTAATGCTTTCGCTGAATTTTCCTGCAATCTGGTATATCTGCGCCAGAATCAGGTAGGCACCAAGTATTTTGGGGTAGAGACTGAGGGCTTTGCCCAGGTGTTTTACGGCGTCTTCATATTTTTTAGTATAGAAATAAATTGTGCCGAGATTAAAGTGCGCTTTGACGAGATTCGGGTTGAGAGTGAGCGCTTCATGATAGAGTCGGGCGGCATCTGCATTTTTTTTCTGCAAAAAGCAGATGTTGGCAAAGGCCATCAAGGCTTTTATATGCTGTGGCGCCTTTGCATAAACGGTTCTGAAGATTTTTTCGGCTGCGACAAAGTTTTGTGCAGCTGCAAGTTTATTTGCCGTTTCGATCTCTTCAGAAAAGCTGTTGTCTGAAATTATCTGGTTGTTTATCTGAATCGGCGCAGTCTGGGCGGGGGCGACTATCGAAGCTTGAATGTCAGCCTGAACTGGCGCGCCGGCAGAACTGTCGTTGGCGGCCGTTTCGACAACATCCGCAGCGGCCGGTTGCACCGGTGTTGCCGCGATAAGCCTGTTTATTATCTCGGGGTTATCAATCAGTTCTGTTAATATCGCGTTGACTTTGTTTGAAAGTTCTTCAACGGGCGCTATTTCTTTGCCAATTTCGCCCATGACAAAAGTGGCTGATTTGACAAGTTTTTTGTCGTCACTGCCGAATATCTGTGCGAGGCGTGCCAGAACGCTGTATTCTCCCCAGACCCATAGTGTTCGGATTGCAGTGCTTTTGACGCGGTTGTCTTCGTGTCTGAGCAGGTCTTTAAGAGTTTCAATCAGTTTCGGGTCAGGCTGTTTCGAGAGTTTTACGAGCGCGTCGATAGTGTTCGAAACAACTCGCGGGTCTTCGCTTTTGAGATAAGGCGTGAGAACAGGGATAATTTCTGTCTGGCTGCTTTGCCCAAGACATGAAATGATGGTGGCCTGAACAATAAAATTTTCTTCGTGCGCCAGCTTGTCTTTTAAAAGACCCGCGGCAATATCAGGGGCGCATCTTGTGACTGCAAGAACGGCTTCTACTCTTACGTCAAAGTTGGGGTCATCGAGCATCGGTTTAAGATGAACCAGGGCGTCTTTAAATTCAATTTTGCGCAGGGCGTTTGTAGCATTGCGCCTGACATCAGGATCTTCGTCTTTGAGTGCGCGACCCAGTTGTCTGATGAAGCGGGAATCTTTTATTTCGCCGACTGCATAGGCTGCCGAAGCCCTGTACCACTTGTCTTTATGCTCAAGCATCTGTTTAAGGGTTTCAGAAACATCGAAATCGCCATATTTCCAGATGGCTTTGGCGACGTTGGCGCGAACACGGTTACTCGAATCTTCGAGGTAAGGTTGCAGTATGCCGACAATCGAACCTGATTTTATGCTTTCAATCGCCTCGATCGCATTGGCTCTGACTCTTGAATCTTCGTCTCTGAGGGCAGCCTGAAAAACCGGCAAAAGCTTGTCTGAGGCCATCATGCCGAGAGCCATGATAATCGAGGCTCTGATACGGGCACTTTTTTCCTGGGTGAGCAGCTTTTTCAGCATTGCAATTGCACGCCAGTTTTTGATCTTGCCAACGGCGAGAATGGCGCTGATTATGGCATCTTCTTCAAAGAATATCTGAGAAGAATTTTCTTCTATCGTTGCGGCGTTATTCGCGCCAACACTTGATTCAATATAGCTGTTGAGAGATTCCATCAGAATATCGAATGCTTCGGGGTTTTCAAGCATGCCGAGCGCCTGAGCGGCATTGAATCTTACTTCTTGCTGAGAATCGTTCAGGGCGTTGATAAGCAAAGAAACTGCTTTTGTGCTGTCTATGTTGCCAAGTGCAAGAGCCATGAAATCCTGGATGTTGTCGCTCTCATAGGTTTCAAGAAGAAAATCTGTAGCTTTTTCTCCTTTGAATTTGGAGAGTGCTATTGCTGATTCTCGGCGTTGTTCGTAGTCGCCCGTGAGAAAATTGTGTATCAAACGTGCGATGAGAGGTTTTATATCATTCAGAACAGCATCATAGGCAGTCATTGGTTTACCCCATGAGATTTTGGCTTTGTCGAAAGATTCTACCAGAAAAAGCATTTTTTTTAAATACACTATTGTGTTAAGTTTGTAGGCGACACGTTTAATAATATTGTATACAGAGACTTTTTACGGGTATAATGCAAACTATGGCTGACGAAAGAAGTTTATACAGATTACTCAAACTTACTTATGACGAAAAGGCTTCTGACTTGCACCTTAAAGTCGGAAAAGCCCCCGCCATTCGTGTTGATGGTCATATCAGACATGTCGAAGGTTTCAAGTTCAATAAGCATGACTTTGACCACATCATTGAAGTTCTTCTATCACCAGAACAAGAAGAACAATTTAAAAAAAACCACGAAATAGACTTTGCCTACGCTCTCGAAGGCATCTGCCGCTTCAGAGTTAACCTTTATCTCGATTTAAATGGTGCCGGCGCGGTTTTTAGAGTTATTCCATACCGTGTCATGGATTTTGACGAGATCGGTTTGCCAATTGCCGCACGAAAGCTTATCGAACAGCCGAACGGGCTTATTCTGATTACCGGCCCTACCGGAGCAGGCAAAACCTCGACAATGGCAAGCTATTTGAGCTATGTCAACAAAAACGCCCGGCGTCATGTTGTAACTATTGAAGACCCGATAGAATACCAGTTTGAAGATGATCAGAGCTTTTTTAATCAACGCCAGGTGGGCGTTGATTGCCTAAGTTTTTACAATGGTCTGTTGACCGTTCTCCGCCAGGATCCCGACATCGTTGTCGTGGGTGAAATGCGCGAGCCCGAAACTATATCGTTGACGCTTAACGCCGCCGAAACCGGCAAACTTGTGATTGCAACCCTGCATACCAGCTCGGCCGTGAGCACGGCCGAACGCATCGTCAACGTGTTTCCCGAAGATCGTCAGCACCAGATTCTGCTGCAGCTTTCGATGGTTCTGCGTGGCGTAGTATCGCAAACCCTGCTGCCAAGGTCAGATGGTGGTCGTGTAGCGGCTTTTGAGGTTCTTATCAATACATCTGCCGTAAGGTCGTTGATTGCCGACGGCAAGATTCACATGCTGCCATCGTATCTCGAGACCGGCGCCGAAGTCGGCATGACCACAATGGAAATGTCGCTGGCGCAGCTGGTAAAAGACCGGGTTGTCAAAAAAGAAGATGCTTATTCTGTTGCCCCTAACCCGGCCGCTTTGCGAAAAATCCTCAATGAACCGCCAGTGTGACGGAGAACTCAGATGCTGAGAATTCATAAATTTTTCGAAATTGCTCTCGAACGTCAGGCCTCTGATCTGCATCTTAAAGCCGGGTCGCCGCCGCTGATAAGGGTCGGTGGCCGTCTTGTCACTCTGCCCGAAGAACCCCTCGCATACCAGGAAATGCCAAACCTGTTTCTGCCCCTTATGGATGTAAAAGCCCAGAGCGATCTGCGTGGGCAGCATGAAGCCAATTTTATGATCCGTTATAAAAACCGCTGGCGCGTGCGTGTCTGTATATTCAGGCAACGTGGTTGTCTTTCTGGCGCTTTTCGCTTTATTCCTGTTTCTGTGCCCGCTATCGATTCACTCGGACTGCCGCCGCTGCTTAAAGAAATCGCAGCCAGACCGAGAGGGTTGTTTCTGGTTACCGGGCCCGCAAACTCAGGCAAAACACACACTCTGGCAGCCATTGTTAACGAAATCAACCGTATTTCGGCCAGACATGTCATTACCATCGAAGATCCGATCGAGTTTGTCTATCGTGAGCGTAAGTCAATTTTTACCCAGCGCGAAATAGGTGTCACCGCTAACCATTATCATGGTGCCCTTATGAACGCCCTCAGAGAAGACCCCGATGTCATTCTCGTCGGAGAAATGCGTGATACCGAAACTATCGAGATGGTTCTTACGGCAGCCGAAACAGGTCATCTCGTTCTTTCAACCCTGCACACCGTCGGTGCGGTTCAGACAATCGACCGCATTATCAACATGTTTCCGGGGCATCGTCATGAAGAGATAAGAACGCAGGTTTCCATGTCGTTGATTGGTATTATTTCGCAGATATTATTGCCCAGTCTGCATAAAAAGGAACGGGTCATGGTGCATGAACTGATGATACTCAACTCGGCCATGCGTAATATGATTCGCGAAAAGAAAACAAATCAGCTCAAATCAGCTTTGATGCTCGCCCGAAAAGAAGGCTGCAAAACCTTGAAAGACTCATTAAATGAAGTTCTTAAAGATGAACGTATTGATGGAAAGCTTGTTTCTAATATAATGAAGGAGATAGTTGAATGAATCCCGGTTCTGAAATCGAATCCTTCAGGTATGTTAAAGCGGCCAGGCGCTTGCTTCGCCCGGCTACAGAGCGTCTCGAATCATTGCTTAACGAAGAATTTTCTGAAGAGCTCAAGCTTGAGACCCTGCTGAGTCTTGGCAAAATAGGTGACCACGATTCGTTGCAGGCTCTGACCAGAGCATTCAACGATTTCCCGGATTATGTCGAGCCAGTTACTGCTCTCGGCTATTTTAAAAACAGTTCTCCTGTGACAAAGCTGATAGAGCGTCTTCAAGACCCTGACGGCCTCTACAAAGAAGAAATAGTGAGAGTTCTTGGCGAAATCGGTGACCCGGCAGCTGCCAGGCCGCTGCTTGAACTTTTGCATGACGAAGATCGCATGGTGCGCTATTATTCGGCACAGGCGCTTTATAAAATGGGCGGTCGCGATGTTGTTCAGAGTTTGTGCGGCTTGCTTAACGATCCTGACGAATGGATAGTCATTAACGTTCTTGAAATTCTCTCAAAAATGAAAGATCCAGAGGCGATTCCGGCCCTGGTGGGGCAATTTGAGATCGCCCGTGATTCGCGTCTTAAAGCTATTGTTATTTCGTCTCTTGCCACTTTTGCCGAGGGGCGCCTGCTTAAGACATTCGAGAGTGGCTTGAATTCATTTGACCCCAGAATTCAGGCAAATGCGGTAGAAGCTATTTCGTTACTCAAAATTCCGGCTCTCGAAATGAAACGCAAGCTGAAAAAGTTTTATGGGCACCCAAACAGTCGGGTAAGGGCCAATGTCTGTATTGCATTGGCAAATTCAGATTCAGATGCCGTTACAGATGAAATAAAAGCCATGCTGCAGAGCCGAGATGCCTCTACCCGCCGTTCTGCCGCGTATATTCTCGCCAGAATAGACCACGCAAATCGCGAAGAATATGTACACAAACTTCTTGCCGATGAAAATTTTGGCGTGAGAAAAATGGCCCTCAAGGCTGCGCTGCAGTTACAATCAGGGGTCGGTGTGCGCGAAATACTGCCTCTGCTCTCTGACGAGAACCAGTGGGTGCGCCGTGAGGCTGTAGAATGTGCAATAAAAATAGACGATTTTCCGGATGAGCCTGTTATGGCTCTGTTTAAAAAAGAAGAAAGCCCTCCGGTTGTCGACTGTTTGCTTAAATATATTGTAAGCCGTCGCATGATTGTTGCGGTTGCCGGTATTTTCGAACGCATCAAAAAAGAGCCCGAAGAGGAAATGCCATGGCTTATCGCTGCCCTCGGTCACCTTGGTGCCCGTGAAGAGCTAGTGAAGGTTAAAAAGTTTCTGGGGCCAGTGCGTTCGCATGTTTTTTCAGAATATTATCAGGCTCTTCTGTTAAACGGCGAACTCAAAGTATTCGAAGAAATATCGGCCGGTCTCAAAGATAAAAAACGCGACAACGAGCTTATGGTATGGGTGCGCATCGCCGGTTCAGTCGGCACCTTCATTCAAAAAACAGATGAATTCTCCACGACTCTTCGTGATGCTCTTTCTGACGAGGTTAAGCGTGACATGGAGGGAGTTGCTGTTTTTGAGATTGCTCCGGTAGAGGCCTTGCCGGCCGAAAAAATGCAGGAGGGTGTTGATCTGCTGAACAACCGCGATTTCAGCCGTGCCCGTGATTTGTTCGAGAAGCTCGCCGAAAAGCACCCAGCTAACATCGAAGTTCGTTATCACCTTGCTACCGCTGCTTATAACCTCGGCGACATGAAAGTCGCCGTAGAAATGCTCGAAAAGGCAATGATTCTAGCCCCATCGTATATTAACGCGGCAGTGCTGCTCGGGCAGATATACTTTCGTCGCAAAGAATGGGAAAAACTGGTTACATGCTATCAGAATGCGCAAAAATACGTCGATAAGTCAGATAAAAAAAATGTCATACGTATCTATGGTGCTCTCGGACTCGCATATTTCAATCAGCAGAAGTATGCCGAGGCGATAGAAGCTCTTACCATGGGGCTTAAAGCTAATCCGAGAGATCTGTCGTCTTCATACCACCTGGCTCTTTGCCACTACTCTCTCGGTGAAGCCGACCGGGCAAAAAAAATTCTCGAAGGGTTACGCAAGACGCTTCCTGGCGACAGTCAGGTCTTAAAAAATGTTATAGAGCTTCTGCAGCGCATTTAAAGAGAAGCGCTATACTTAACAAAACATTTACTTCAGCCGATTGAAAAAAAATATAGTTAACAGAGGTCAGAAAATGTCGGATTTATTGAAAGTTTGCCAGCTTGTTAAGGTTAAAGGGGCTTCTGATCTGCACCTGTACCCTGATCAGCCGGTTTTTTACAGACTGCACGGACTCATCGAGAAACTTGACAAGTTTACCCTCTCAGAAGACCAGATAAAAAAAATAATTCTCGAAACCAGCACGCCAAAAGCTCGCGAAATACTTGGGCGTCAGCGCCAGGTAACTTATGCCGAAGACGTGCCAACCGTCGGAAGACTTAGATTTTCGGTTTTTCTCGATAAGGGAAAATTTGCCATTGCAATTCGTTTTATCAACGAAAAGTTTTTTGAACTCGAAGA
>SABV01000379.1 GCA_009928855.1 Erysipelotrichia bacterium
AGAAGACGAAGCAGAGGCCGCATGCAAAGCCGCCGGAGACAAGCATCACCTTGTATTCCGACCAGGTAAAAGCATACGTTGCGAATCATACTGCCCTGCCGCGCCATTCTGCGAACAGTATCAGCGCGAAAAGGCTTCAGCAACAGAAGAATAGCTGATGCCAGAATAATAACGGGCCCTCACCAGCCCGTTATTTTTTTAAGATAGAAATCATAACACTTCCTCAAGCCTTTAAAGCTTCAACTTTAAGATGCAATGCTTTGTTGAAATAAGCATTTTTAGCAACAAAACATGTATATCGCGCCCCGTGATGCCTTAAATGGCGGCAATAATAGTAGTATTCCTGCTTTGCGCAATTTAATGTAAAATTGAACTGAAGGATCGGAAAGGAGAAAAGTAATGAGGAAAAAATTGTTTGTTTTATTTTTGGCCGTTTTCTTGTTTAACACAGTTTTTTTGTTGGCTGGTGACTGGTCTTATCAGGGGCCAAACGATCAGGGCGGTTCAAATTATATTAGAACCACAGATGACGGTAGGTATGAGGGTAAGCAAACTGACGGTTTTGGAAATATCATCGCTATATTTGGAGGCGTGACATTCCTAGGAGTTTTGGCCAAACTTAAAGGGGGATGATTGATCTGTCTAGAAAGCATCAACGCTTTCTATGTTATTTGCGTTGCGAAGTTGTTAGTTACTTTTAAGTTATTGCCACAAACAGATAATGAAGCTACCTACAGGGCGGCGATGCGATTCAAAGTAATGCAGCTATTGGCCTAAGGCCAGTGTCAGTGTTGCTGTGATTGCATCGTCGTTTTTTTGCCATTCGACAACTATATTTTTTAACATGGCGAACAATAGTGCGTGATCAATACATCTGAGCCATCGGGTCAAACGTCTTTATCTTGTCAATGACCTGCAACAAAGACTTGGGTTTGTCGCGCGTTGCTATTACTCGATTTTATTATTCAGGATCTGAATGATCGACGAAAGGGCGGTATTTGCTGTTGAGGTGCTTGCTTCTAACAAAATCTATCCAATGCGACAGATTTGGCTGATATTGCTGCAGCCAGTCATCGTGAAATTTTTCAAGACGGTATTTCTCAGGAATCTCGCTTGAACAGGTCTGTAAGAATATGCCGCGGGCCACGCCGAGTTCATGATCACCGTCTTGAATCCAGCCTTCTTTAAGCATTGTTCGTTGAATAAAGAACAAGATCATGCAAAGATGATTTTGAGTCGCGGAGTAATCAGGCTTAAGCATAAAATCGCGAAAAGCCTCAGCAAGTGTGCCGGGCCCAAAACTGCCGGTATCAATTTGATATCAGAGCAATACGCGTAACCATCAAAGCGTAGAGCGCATGCGCTTAACACTTCTACTTCTTCCTGTTCAAGATATTTGTCGGAATCCATGGTCGAATACTAGCTTTTTTATTACCTGATGATCTTCTCAATAATCTTATCGAATGCGTATTCGTTAATGGCCGTCATATTTTTCTTTGAAAAGTTTACGCCCCATTCAGGTTTACTTTTCAGACCTTTGTAATCTCGACTTACAAAAACGCCATTCGGCTTCTGCCAAACCAAGGACGGGATTAAAAAAGAGTTCCGGCGTCTGGTTATTATTCAATAACCCGATGGCAAGATAAGAATTATCGGAAATCCGAAATTTTGTCTTTTCCATAAAAATGTAACCATGTGATCGTAGAGATTTAACCTGAATTTCGAAAAACGGCCCCTGCTGGTATCTTGCTATAAAATCGATACCACGATCATCAACTTCGGTTTCGTAAACCTGAAAACCATACATGGTGAATTCCATTTTCACGAAGTATTCAGTATAAGTACCTACTTGCTGCTTATTCAGAGACGCCCATTGGTAACGTGGCATAGCCTGTTTCTGCTTTTTCTTTCTGTTTTTTGCGTGAAATCAACGCATGAACTTCTCTCACGCACTTTTTTGCATCTGAAATTATCTCTGAACCAGAGAATCTCTGAGTAGTGTAGCATTTTGAGCTGCTTCTGACAAAACATTTGCCAGAATCGATTTAAACGGCCCGCCACGGCGTTCAAATTTACTGACTGGCATGCAACTACCCCTCGTTAGGTGAACTTAAGAGTTAGCTACGCTTAATTCACTTAAGTATCCTTATTTTGCCGGCCATGTTAATTTGACACGTCATGCTTCAGCGATTACTATTCATAACAAAGAGAGGTTATGATATGGCAACCGGGCGTGGTAACCAGCTGACCAAACAGATAGGTGAATACCTTGCCGCTTGCGAGCTTGCTCGGCGCGGCTTTATCGTTGCTACCTTTTCTGGTAACGTGCCGGACTTTGATATAATTGCCACTGACAAACGTGGTTCCTCATGCCCGATCCAGGTGAAGACGACAAACACTGGAACCTGGCAATTTTCCATAGACAGGTTTGCCGAAATAATTTTTGCCGGTAACATGCAAATAATCGGGAAGCCAAAGCCTCTTACAGTTCCGGGGTTGATTTGCGTCTTTGTGATTGCCGGTGAAAGCTATGGGCAGGATAAATTTTACATTCTTGAATGGTCAAAAGTTCGCGATATCATCATCAGGCATCACGCACAATGGCTCAGCTCGCATGGCGGAGTTCGACCAAAGAAGCCGAATTCCATGCATTGTGCAATAAAAGTGAACGCTATCGAAGAATTTCAAGACCAGTGGTCGATCATCGCCGACAAACTTGTCAGTATGTGAGTGTGTAAAGGAAATTCGGCATATAGGCTGGATCAACTGTCTCATTCCCAGCATAATAATCATTGCGATTTTTTGAGAAATGCTGTTACAATTCAGGCATTACAAAGTCGTGTACAGAGCCGGCACGCGGGATGCCAATAAGAGAGTATCTCGGGATCAATGCCGAACCGAATATCCGATCTGCCAGCGGTCCGGCCTCTTTTCAGAGGGGGAGGAGATCGGTCTTCTCCTCACTTCAAAGAGGCTTCTTGTGTATGAAGGGGGCGGCCGGGATGTTCTTGTCAGGGAAGACTTCCGTTCTCACCTGATCATAGATGCATCTCCGACGATTGATCTCTCTGGTAAACCCGCATTGGCAATCTCGATC
>SABV01000380.1 GCA_009928855.1 Erysipelotrichia bacterium
GGCATGATCAAAGAGCGTCTCGAAAACCGCGTAGCCCTCGATATAGCCGATAACCTCAGGCCTACTCTCGAAAAAGAAAATCTTATGCCCACCAGGCAGAAAATTCAGCATCTCTTTCTTGAGCATGTAATGAGTCATGCCCCAGGGTATCCACACCTCATGGAACTCACCGACGAAGACATCATGCCGACTCCAGGCGCTGTCGGTGATATTATGCAGCTTATTTCAAAACGAAAAGGCCTTACTGTCGTTGGCGCAGACATTGGTGGCGCTACCACTGACGTTTTCAGCGTTTTCAGCGGCATCTATAATAAGTCTGTTTCTGCAAACTATGGAATGAGTTACTCTATCAGCAATGTTTTTGCAGAAGCCGGCCTTGATAACATAATGCGCTGGGTTCCTTTCGAAATGGAAGAAAGAGACCTGCGCAATCGTGTTAAGAACAAAATGATCCGCCCAACCACTATCCCCTCATTGATTGAAGAACTGATCGTCGAACAGGCCTGTGCCCGCGAAGCTCTGCGTCTTTCATTCGACCAGCACCGTTCTTTGGCTGTAGGTCTTAAGGGCATTCAGCAAGAACGAACCATCGGTGACGTTTTTGAACAGTCCATGACCGGCCAGACTCTGGTTAATCTGAAGGATTTGAACATGTTGATCGGTTCTGGCGGCGTTCTGTCGCATGCGCCGAGAAGACAGCAGACAGCGATGATGCTGATTGATTCTTTCCTGCCTGAAGGCATTACCCAGTTAACTGTTGATTCGATCTTTATGATGCCGCAGCTCGGCGTTCTGGCAAAGGTTCATGAAGAAGCCGCTCTCAGTGTGTTCGAACGCGACTGTCTGATTTATCTCGGCACCTGTGTCGCGCCCACCGGCAATGTTAAGCGAAATGAAGCGGTTCTTGACTTTACTCTTACCAGAGCCAATGGCGAAAAAATCACTCAGACCCTCAAGGGGGGCGAACTCAACGTGGTTAAGCTGCCGGTTGGAGAAACTGCAAAACTCTTTGTCAAGCCCAAATGGGGCTTTGACATGGGCAACGGTGATAGCAAAGAAATGGAATGCGAAGTGCACGGCGGTGTCGTCGGGGTTATATTTGATACCCGAGGTCGCCCGTTTACTCTGCCAAAAGACAATGCTGAACGCGTTAAGCTGGTTAAATCCTGGTATAAAGCCATGGATCTTTACCCGGGTCTCTGAGCGAAAGGACAATGAACAATGGCTAGTGCATATACCCCTGGTCTTAAAGTAGTAGCAAGAACTCTGGTCGAAAAAGACCGCAAACTGCCCCTTAAAGGTCAGGTTCATGTTAAAAAGGGCGACAAAGTTACCGCCGAATCGGTCGTTGCTTCGACAGATCTGCCTGGTAACGTATATCCTGTAAATATTGCCAACCTTTTGGGCTGCGAAGCCCGAGAAATTACTGATTTTCTGGTTAAAAAAGAGGGCGACACCCTTGAAAAAGAAGATGTAATTGCCGAAACTCAGGGCTTTTTCGGCTTTTTCAAGACATTTGTGCGCTCACCCATCAAAGGCACCATCGAAAGCCTGTCGACCGTCACCGGTCAGGCAATTCTGCGTGAACCGCCGATTCCGGTCGAAGTTCATGCCTATGTCGATGGTATCGTCGATGATATCTATGCCGAAGAAGGCGTTAAGGTAAATACTGTAGCGACCTTTATTCAGGGCATTTTTGGTATTGGCGGCGAGGTGATTGGCGATCTTGTCATGGTTGCCAAATCTTCGTCCGATGTGCTCGAAAAAGATCATATCAAGATTGAGCATCATGGGAAAATTATCGTTGGTGGTTCGCTGGTTACCGCTGCCGCACTTGATCGTGCGGTTGAGGTCGGTGCTAAGGGCGTAATCGTAGGCGGTTACGACGCTCATGACCTCAAAGAGTTTCTTGGTTATGATCTCGGAGTCGCCATCACCGGAACAGAAGACAAGGGCATAACCCTGGTCGTCACCGAAGGTTTCGGCAAAATCAACATGGCCAAGAAAACTTTTGATCTGTTGAAAGCTGCTGAAGGCCGCAAAGCTTCTATCAACGGAGCCACTCAGATTCGCGCCGGCGTAATCAGACCTGAAGTCGTTATTCCGATTGAAGTTGCTGATATAAACGAACAGCGCCATGCTCCGAATACCGGTATGACGATCGGCAGTTTTGTCAGAATTATCAGACAACCGCATTTTGGCGAAGTCGCTAAGGTTGTTTCTCTGCCTGAAAAACCTGTGATAATACCTTCTGAAGCAAAAGTGCGTGTTGTCGAAATAGAAACCCTCGCCGGGGAAAAAATGGTTCTGCCGCGCGCTAATGTTGAAATAATCGAAGAATAATGACAGAAAAGTATAACGATATTAACCCTGAACAGCTCAAGAAAGAAGTCAAGGAAGAGCTCATTAAACGCGAGATTCTCATGGGTCTCGAAGAAGACGAGATTGACCTTTTTGAGCTGTTCAGAGTCTTGGTTAAGCATTGGAAACTGGTTGTTGTCATGCCGCTCGTGGTTGCTGTGCTGGTTGCTGTTTACAGCCTGACGCTGCCGAACCATTTTAAGGCCAGTTCAACAATTTTCGTGCATTCAAGCGGCAAACTCAGCGCTCTCAGCAGTTTGCCGTTTGCAGGTATGATTCCGGGGCTTGGTGGTGGAGGCGGCGCTGAATATCTGATGGTTTATCTCAAAAGCCGCACAATGAGCGATCGTATTATCACCAGATTTGGCATTGCCACTAACCCGGCGATTGTTGGCGGCAACCCGCCTGATCTTGATAAAATCAAGTATGACGATATTTTGAAGAAGGTTAACAGCATTGTTTCAATTGACAAAGACAAGGATGGTCTGATCACAATTTCGGCAGAAACCCTGTCACCCGAAGTTTCCGCAGAAATTGCCACCGCTTATATCGAATATCTGAATAACTTCGCCCGTGGCCCGCAAAAAGAAAAACGCCTGTTTATCGAGCAGCAGCTTGAGATTGTCAGCAAAGAACTTATTGCTGCCGAAAATGAGTTTAAGCTTTTTCAGGATAAACACAAAATATTCACTATCGAAAAACAGGCTGGCGCCGTAATTGA
>SABV01000381.1 GCA_009928855.1 Erysipelotrichia bacterium
CTGGTCGTCAGGGCCTCGTATTCGCCCCGGTACATATAGCCAAGACGGGCAAGATTAACCGTGACAACACCAATAGAACCGGTCTGTTCAGCAGAACCGAAGAGTCCATTGCCTCGTTTGAGCAATTCACGCAGATCAAGCTGCAAACGGCAACACATTGATCTTACCATGTTGGGCTGCAGGTCTGAATTAATAAAATTCTGGAAGTATGGCAAACCGTATTTGGCGGTCATTTCGAACAGCGGCTGGCAATTAGGGTGATCCCAGTCGAAATCTTTGGTAATGTTATAGGTTGGAATCGGAAAGGTAAAAGCTCTGCCGCGATGGTCGCCATGAGACATTACATCGATAAACGCACGGTTGATAAGGTCCATTTCTTCCTGAACATCGCCATAGGTGAATTCAGTCGGTTGACCGCCTACAAGCGGGTGCTGAGTTCTAAGGTCTTCGGGGCAGTTCCAGTCAAGAGTAAGATTTGTAAACGGGGTCTGTGTACCCCAGCGTGATGGAACATTCAGGTTGTATACGAATTCCTGAATACCCTGGAAAACCTGGTCGTAAGAAAGCTTGTCGAGGCGAACATAGGGGGCAAGATATGTGTCGAACGAAGAAAAGGCCTGAGCGCCGGCCCATTCGTTCTGCAGCGTACCAAGAAAGTTAACCATCTGACCGAGTGCACTTGAAAAATGCTTCGGGGCACCAGCTTCAACCTTGCCGGGCACTCCGTTGAAGCCTTCCTGAAGAAGAGTTCTGAGAGACCAGCCGGCGCAATAACCAGAAAGCATATCCAGATCATGAATATGGAAGTCACCCTCACGGTGAGCTTCGCCGATTTCAGGGTTATAAACATGTGAAAGCCAGTAATTTGCAGTCACTTTGCCGGCAACGTTTAGAATCAGACCACCGAGAGAATAACCCTGGTTGGCGTTGGCGTTAACGCGCCAGTCTTGATGTCCCAGATATTCATTGATAGAACTGATGCTGTCGACAAGCGATCGACGGCCTTCTCTCATCTGTTTGTGCTGTTCACGATAAACGATGTAAGAACGGTTGGTGGTAAAATAATTATTGGCTATGAGAACGTGCTCTACAACGTCCTGGACCTCTTCAATATTAGGAGTACCGGCCTGATGGCGGTGGGCCAGAATATTGATTACCTGGCTGGCCATACGCATTGAATCAACCATTCCGAATTCACCGGTTGCACGACCGGCTCTTTCTATGGCTGAACGGACTTTTTCCGGGTTAAATTGAACGATATTGCCCTGACGATTCTCGATAAATTGTAATTCACGACCCTGCTTCATGTTTGCTCCTGCTGACGACTTAAAACTCAGACCTGACTATTTCTGTACACGAAAGAATGTATGGCAAAAATGCGCAAATAGCCCAAAAATGGGAGGTTGAGGGGGAGATTATGATATAAAATTATTCATTTCGGTGGGCCAAATTACACCACATTTAAGCCTTCAAAGTCAAAGCTTTTTTTTGAAAAAAAATGAAGTCAATCATGGTGCGCTTTTCCGCCAACAATGCGGGCTTCAGCATGATGCAGAGAGGCTTAAACCACCCCAGCCCACCCCTTATTTGCACCAGCAGGTTTTTCTATTCAAACGACAAAAAAATATGCCTGCAAAACCGCTTTTCAGCGGCATTGCAGGCACGTTTTTCAACGATTAAGACCGGCTTCATCACAATTGAGCAAACCGTTTCTGCGTCATTCACGCAAAACCTGTACCCGCGAATGCGGATAGACTCGCCAAATCATCCACTCAATTGTTACAAAGAACTAGAAAGAACCGGGCTCGATAAAGCCGGCTTCGTTACCAGACTCGGTAATCTTCAATGAACCAAACTGAATTCCTTTGATCTGACCAAGATCACCGCGATAATTCGAGCGAATTCTGAAGTTATTGTTCAGAAAATCCATTTCTTCAAGACGCGCAACTGCAAGCATATTTTGCTGTGCATCGAGCAGTGCAACCATAAGTCCTTTTTCCTGGCCTGCAATAAAGCTTCTGATCATTCCCAGGTCTTTCGGCCAATCCTTTGTAATATCTGAAACCAGAGGCCCGGAAGTAACAACCAGCGAACCCTCCCAGCCGGAAAGTTTTTCGGCATACAAGGTACCATCGAGTTCTATTTTTGTACCGGTAAGAAAATAGCTTCTGTCGGTAAAAACCTGCCTGAATGGTATTTCAAAAACCTTCGCACCTGCAAAATATCTTCGACTGACAAGCTCTCGAAGCTCTTTTCTGTCCATCTGACTGGTTGAAGAGGCTTTTTTAGAAACCGGCAGTCTGACAATTTTTTCTGGGGGCAGATGCCTGACGAGATGTTCTAGTTCTGTTCCGCGCTGCATCAATACAACTTTGTCCGGCTGTACAATATCGAGCTTGGCCCTCTTTATGGCGCGACCACCGTCGCCCTGCACCCAACCGGTGGTGTCGATGATCAGAGCGTCTGCATCTTTTTCGGCCTTGCGCAGCATTTCTACCAGCCCGGTTAGTGCCGGTACAAAGTGCAATCCGGGTGAATGCGCTCCAAGAAAGTACATATGAGTCGGCTCGACTTCAGTGAGGAATATCTCCTGTTTTTTAAGAACCAGCATGCCAAATGTGCCGGGGCAACCAATATCGGATTGTCCTGTGTCACAATCAAGAATAGCAGTCTTGCCAACCTTTTCCAGCAGACGATTCGCCAGATAGGTGCTGAAAAAAGTCTTACCTGTATCAACTTCGCCAAGGACCAGAACTTTGTAAAGAGTTCCTTTGACCTTTTCGGTAGCGATAGAAGCGGCGAGATCATCCCATTCGCGAGGAATCGAACTGCTTTCCATTTTGGTCAAAGCTTCCTGGGGGGCCTCAATTTCGAGCTGTGTATTTTCGATACCAAGAAGGGGTATTTTTTTACCGACCGGCACCTTGACATTTTCGCCAACTGCAACTTTCGCACCGATGACTTCAATGGCACCGCTTTGCACAGTCACTGCAGCCGGGCCACTCAAAAGATAGAATTCATCTTTTTTAATATTAAGCTGCATTATTTCTGCTCCTTGTTAAAAACAAGCGATG
>SABV01000382.1 GCA_009928855.1 Erysipelotrichia bacterium
GTTTGTGATGTGCCGTGCGCTCTGCACAGCATATCCAGCTTTCCGATTGTGTTTTCTGACAACCTAAAGTTTTTCATTTTCTTTTTTTTCATTTATTTTTTTCCTTAGCTTTCTTAATTTTGCCTTCGCGTCGGCAAGCTCTAGTTCAAGCTGTCGCGCAAAATAAGCGTCTACGACTTTAAAAACGGTGCCGCTAAAATTCGCCTCGAAAGCGGCGTTGTCGGTTCGCGGTGTTTTCATATTTTTCCCCTTAAAGTTTAATTCTTTTTTTGCCCCTAGCTTCCTTAGCTTTGCCATAGCGTCGGCAAGCTCTGTTTCAAGCTGGCGGGCAAAGTCACGGCTCACTACCGCAACATGGCCGTTTTCTTCTTTCATTCTCAGGTGCTCATCGGTTCTCGGTGTTTCGCTCATATTTTTCTCCTTTTATGTTAAAGAAGTTTTGGCTGGGAAGTTATGCCACAATACCGAATAACTTCACGCAAACCCAGCTTATTCATACAATAGTCATAGATCTGTGGATGAGTTGTTTTCATTCTATCAAAGCGGCTGTCTTTTTCTAGGTGTATGCCGAACATGCAGAACATACAACCGGTTCGATTGTAGCCCATATCATAAATGCTCGAATATGGAATATTGTATTTTTTAATGTAATCCCAAACATCAGTCTCCAACCAAAACGCCATCGGTGTTGACATTGGGCTGCCCTCGAACGAATTACAACCGTGCTTCAAGTATGCTGTTTTTCGGAGTCTTGAATCTGCCGCCATCGTGCCAACAATCGCACCTCTGCCGGTTTCTTTTGCATATTTCTTAATTGGCCCTTTTTTCATCACATGACAACATCTCTCTGAAATTTTAAACGGCGCGTTAATCAAAAACTTCCACTTTTCAGGGAGTTTGCCGTAGGTGCCATTGTCGCCGCCATATAATCGTATGTTTTTAAGTTTCTCGCTCTTTGTTGTTCTAACCTCCCTTATTTTCTGTGCTGTTTCTTTACTGATAACTGGATAACCATATTTCTCTATGACCTGCGTAAAAAGCATCTTCGGCTTTAACCAAATCACATTGTCAATGGTTTTCACAAAATCCCTTATTTCAGGATACTCCAACCCGGTATCAATAAATACCGCCGGCACATTCGGATACATACGCCTGACTTGGTGAAGCAGCACGGTTGAATCTTTGCCGCCCGAAAAACTTACATAAACATTGCCTTCTAATTGCTCGTAGTATGCTTTTATGCGATTGGCTGTTAGCTGTTCTTTGATGTCAAGCGGCTGACCCTGCCTTTGCCTAAGCTGCCAATATTCTAGTTTTGCCATAACTTATCCCTTTCAATCTTCTATCGTGCAAAGCGGGCAACCGCGCGACAACTTATCACGCTTGCACCTCAATATCGGTTTTAAGACACAACTATACTCTGCCCAAAACCTACATTCACCGCAAGTTTCGGGCAGGTTTTTGTTGTGCGTGAATGCTTCTGATATAATCAGCGCGGGCGTTTTCGCCGTTTTAGCCATCTTTCTCCACTCCGGCCTTTATAGCGTCAAGCATTTTTGTCGCGTTCAAGAGAATACAGATCCCGTTATGCGCTGATTTTAGCTCTGACGCAACCATACCGCGCAAGTCTACGAAACAAGCCAGCGCTTGACTTGCCTTGTCTAAAAGCTTTCGCAAATTATTGTTCTCGCGCTCAAGTTCTCTGCAAAGAGATATACCGCGCTCGAAATCATCGTCGTGAGCCGCTCTCCATACCATCTTGTCAGTCCTCGGCGTTTCCATAACTTCTCTTTCTGTGTTGCTGTTTTGCTGTTTTTCAAGCTCTATCATAGTTTCTTCCCTCCGTGTCTGTACGGTCGACTTTCGTTAAACTGCATTTTTTCGATAATTGCAGCTTCTAAATCGATATTCAGGTAGCCGCAAATATCCAAGAGCCTAATTACTACGTCTGCCAGCTCTGACGGGATCCCCTCAGGTTTCCCGTCTTGACGGTAATACGTTTCGTTTGTCTTATGTCCTCCTCTGTGTTCTTCCAAAGCCTCTGACAGCTCCGAGTGTACCAGAGCTATCAACTCTCCGAAAGTAACCGGTTTGTCGTGCCAACCCTTTAAGCAAGCCGTTTCATAAGCTTGCTTTTTCATTTCAGAAAATTCCATAATATTCAACCTCCATTGTTGTTTTTGTAGTTTTCTATTCATCGCCGTTGTCGTATCCAGTTCCATTTTCGTGACCAAAACCATCGCCGTCACCAGAACTAAAGCCCTCGCCGTCATCTTCACCGTGGCCAGAGCCGTATCCGTATCCGTCGCCAACTCCCCGACTAGAGCCGAAACCATCGCCGAAACCGTATCCGCATCCGTCTCCATCGCAATGGCCTGAACCGGAGCCGTAACCATCACAGTTACTACCGTCACCAAAGCCAGAACCAAAGCCCTCGCCGTCATAATCACCTCGGCCAGATCCGCAGCCGTAGCCATCAAATACTTCTTTCATATAACCTCCATTGTTATTTTTGTGGCTATTTATCCACATCCAGAACCATAGCGCGAACCAAAACCCGAACCATTGCCACCACCATTATTGCCCGACCCAGAGCTCGAACCACCGCCGCATTCATCGCCTGAACCGTTTCCGGAGCCAAAACCCTCGCCGTCACCCTCGACATATCCTGAGCCATCGCCGGCGCCGTGGCCATTTCCAGCGCCATTATCAAAGCCAGACCCAGAACTAGAATTATATCTATTACCAAAACCAAAACCATAGTTATAGTAATAAGTTGCTTCTTTCATATGCCCCCCATCATTGTTTTGATGCTCATTATCCAGATCCAGAGCCGTCGCCGAATCCATTGCCACGGCCCGAGCCCGAACCGTCGCCGTCACCGGAGCCGGAGCCCTCCCCGTAACCCATTCCAGTTTTAAGACTGTAACCAAAGCCCGAGCCGGAACCATCGCCACTGCCAGAGCCGTCATCATATCCCCCGCCGTCGCCATACCCCCCGCCCGAGCCACGGTCATCGTCGAGACCGGAACCAGAACCAAAGCCATAACCAGAGT
>SABV01000383.1 GCA_009928855.1 Erysipelotrichia bacterium
GAATTTGCCGTTGCGCTTGACCAGACATTTAAAATAAGTGAAGCCGATTTTGAAAAAAGCTGGAAAGACGCCGCTTACTGGGCTATCAAACAGGGAGCGCCATACGAGTGGTAAGCGCAAAGTTAACGCATAACCGGTGCTTATAATTTTTACGGAAGCTTGTAAAACTCTTCGAGTGATGTGGCAATCAGCGTCGGGTTGCTGCGCTTTTCTTCACCGAGTGTTCTTGTCGGTGCTGTGCCGTAATCATGACCAGGGCAGACGATCAGGTGATCTGGCAGAAGTTTGAGTTTTTGCAGGCTTTTAAAAAGCTCTTCAGGGTCGCTGCCGGGCAGATCTGCTCTGCCGCAGTCGCCTATAAAAAGAGTGTCGGCAGTGACAAGCCACCGGTTGTCGACTATTACGCACAAAGAACCAGGCGCATGCCCAGGTGTATGTATGCAGATAACCTCAGCGTTTTCGCCGAGTCTGAAGCTGTAGCCGTCGTCTATCAGTCGGTCATAAGATGCGCCACCATGCAGCAGTGAAGCTGTTTCGCGGTGGCATATCACTTCAGCGCCGGTGTGAGACTTTATCTGGGCGGTGGCGTTGATATGGTCGAAATGATGGTGCGAGAGAATAATTTTTGTCAGATTTATGCCCTGTTCCTTGATGGTCGCCAGAATGTGCTCGTGGTCGAAAGCCGGGTCTATCAGCAGGCCTTCGCGGCTCGTGGGATCTGCAAAAAGATAAGAATAGTTCTGCATTTTCCCGACGCTCAATTGCGCAAAAATCATCGCCTCTGCTCCAGATAATTTATTTAAAATCATGTTAACATAAATCTATACTCTGTATATCCAGATGCAACAATGAATATTATTACACATGCTCTTACAGGCTGGGTTGCCGGTCAGCACATGACCCGCCGGATCGACGAAATGGCGATAATCACCGTGGCGTCGGTTATCGCAGACATCGACGCTTTCGGCGCGGTAATTGATGTTATTCGCGGTGGAGAAGCAGAGATGTTCAGTCTTTATCACCATAAATTCGGGCATTGTCTCGTTTTTTGCCTCTTTTTGCTGGCCTTGATTCAGATGCGCTGGAAAAAAGCCGGCCTGACACTCTGCTGTGCGGCAGTGTTTCACCTGCACCTGCTTTGCGATATTCTGGGCGCCCGTGGCCCAGATGGCTACCAGTGGCCAATCTATTATTTTTACCCTTTTTCTGAAATGGGCATTGTCTGGAAGCATCAATGGGAAATCAACGCCTGGCCCAACATTGTGTTCACCATAGTCTTGATGTGTCTGTTTCTAAAACGATGTGCCATGCAAAAATTCTCACCCCTGGCGCTGCTTTTTCCGGCGGCTGATGAAAAATTTGTAAAAACCCTGAGAGCACGTTTTAAATGTTGCGATGGCGCGACGACTGACAGCGATGAGTCTGGAGCAGCTTGAATGAGTCTACCTTCTGATGCCGGTCTTTATGTTCATGTGCCATTTTGTGCCGCAAAGTGCGATTATTGTGGTTTTTATTCAGTTGTGCCCGATACCGCTATGTTCGCACAGTATTTCGGGCGTCTGGCTGACGAGGTGGTGCAAAAGCTCGATAAATCGAGCAACAGAATAAAAACGGTATTTGTCGGTGGCGGAAACCCGACTTTACTGGGAGTTGACGGCATAAACCTTCTGGTCGAAACAATCAGGCCATATCTCGACCCCGTCGTTCTCGAAGAGATAACTTTTGAAACCAACCCCGAAACCATAACGGCTGATGTGGTGCGCTTTTTGGCAACTTTGCCAAAAATCAGGCTGAGCATGGGCATTCAGCGATTAAAAAACAGCGAACTTGCCATTCTAGGGCGCCGTGCCAGTCTTGATTCAATATACCGGGCTCTCGACCTGATTTTTGCCGAAATAGGCAACGTCGGCGCTGACTTTATTCTCGGAGTGCCCGGTTGCGGTTTTATTGCCGATGATCTTGCACAGCTTGTCAAACTTTATCCCCTTAAACATATTTCGGCGTATTTTCTTTCGGTCGAAGAAAACACCCCGATGCAGCGGGCCGTAACTGCCGGGCTCATGCAGGATCCTGCGGATATAGGCCCCGAAGAGCTTTTTCTTGTGCGAGATGTCTTGCTTAGAGCTGGTTTTGAGCATTATGAAATTTCAAATTATGCCCGACCAGGTTTTCGCTGCATGCATAATATGAACTACTGGCTTTCGGGCGATTATATCGGACTTGGCCCCGCGGCAGTATCGTGCTGCGCAGATACAAGAACTTCAGCACCAGCCAATCTGCAGAGCTGGATCGCAGATGAGCCGCCGGTGATAGAGAATTTATCTGCTGATGATCGGCGTAATGAGTTTGTTATGTTAAGTTTGCGCCTGCTTTCTGAAGGTCTTAACCTTGACCAGCTTACCAGCCGTTTTAAAGCGCAGAGTGATGCTTTTTTTGCTGAAGTGAACCGCCAGATTGCTCTCGGAAACCTTATAAAAAATGGCAATACACTAAAGCTTGCCGATCAGGGCCTGGCTATGGCCGATAACGTCATGGCAAGTCTTTTTATCTGACATGAAAAATAAAAGATGGTTTTTTTATGTTTTTTTACTCTTCTATTTGCTGCTGACGAATAGTTTTGCCCTGATTGCATCACCTTTCGATGCCGTAATGCGCTCTGTTTTCTGTGTCAGCGGTAAGAATGCCTCGGGCGAACCAGTTTTTGGCACCGCATTTCTTGTTCAGGAAAATGCTCGCATTGCTGATTCTGCGTGGCTTTTGACTGCCGGGCATACGTTGTCGCACATTGCCAAAGATCATATTCAACTCAACATGCGGCGTCTGAATCGCGGCGTATTCTCATCTTGCCCGGTACTGATTAAAATACGTGAACGGGGCAAGCCTCTCTATTACGTTCACTCTGAACATGATATAGCGGCAGTCAGAATTGCGTTGCCGGCCGAAGCAGACTGCTGCCTGCTGGCGTGCGATTTTATCGCCGACGAAGGTATGCTCGATCGCTTCGGCGTCGGTGCTGGCACCAGAATTATGATTCCCGGTTATCCTTACGGTGAA
>SABV01000384.1 GCA_009928855.1 Erysipelotrichia bacterium
CACCACTGTTGCGATCGGCAAGCAGAGTATAATGCAGTCTTTGCAAACGCAAAAAGCTGTGAGCGAGCTCTTCTTCTGAAACCGAAGATTTGCTCATGCTCTCCTGCAGGTTGTTAACCCCTGAAACAATCTGTGCATACCCGATAACCGCTGCGTTTTTTTGTATTTTTTCGGGCTTTTTGGCATATTTTTTTTCTAGTTCAGCAAGTACTGAACTCTGTTCGGCAAGTATCAGCTTATGAAAAGCAGTTACACTGGCAGAAGAATAACTCAGTGTCTGATATTTATAAACCGCATCCTGAGCCGCAGATAACGGGCAGGAAACATTCGTCGGAGTCAGCAATGTCGCGGATGCCAGCAATGCAGCAAAGGCGCTTCCCTTCAATAAAGCAGCTAAAACAGGTTTATTCATTTTTTCCTCCGGGAATGTAATCAATTGTTTCGCCATCTGACAGAAAGCGAATATTACCGAGCTCGTCAGTAAGAAGCACCCTACAGCCAGACTCTTTTAATATACGTATTACCGAACCCTCAGGCGGGTCGCCGGCTTTTTCGTCGCTGGTAATAATTGCATATTCAGACTTGGCCGCCAAAAAGAAATCACGCGGCGAGAAACCTTTAAATCGGCCATGATGAGGAACTTTAAGCAGATCAGCCTGCAAAGTTTTTTTATTTTTAAGAAGATCTCTAATTGATTCTTCTATGGCGTCGGCAGCAAAAAGCACTGCAATATGACCAAATTCGAGTCTGGTTACCAGAGACGCGTCATTTTCATCCTTGTAAGACTGTAACGGGCCAAGCACAGTCAAGGTTACACCGTGTGAATTGATAAGTTTGGTACCGGGTTTGACAAGGTTTTTGGCCGGTTCGCGAGGGTCATATGACTGAATCACTTTGTCAACCTGAAAAGCCTCTATCAGATAAGGGTAGCCGCCGGCATGATCTTTGTGATGATGAGTAAGAATCAGCAGACTGATTTTATTTACTCCAAGCGCTTTCAGGCTCTTGATAAGGTCGGGCGCAGTTTCGGCATAGCCTGTATCGATCATGACAAATCGATTATCAGGAAGATGCAGAAGAATTGCGTCGCCCTTGCCGACATCAAAAAAGCTTATTTCGAGCAGGCCGGGGGCCCAGCAATCGGTTGAAGTCTGGTATATTTCATCAGATTTGACAATCTTTTTTGCCCAACTGCAGCAAGGCTGACACAAAAAAACGAGCACAATCAGGCAGCAGCACAGGTAACGATTGCCAATACTCATAAGATATACCAACCTCTCAGATAATCTCGTTAAAAATTATAGCATACCTAAATAAAAATGCCAGCCTGATTGATGCTTTCGGGGCAACTGGTCAGACAAGATCTTAAAATCTTAATGTGAATGCCCTGTTGATGCTTCTGGTTTTGTGCGGTTATTTCTTGATTATACTGGCCTATAAAAGTTAGAATTATCGTTGAGACTAATTAAGAATTTGGAAAAAAAAATGAATATCAACCCGCTTGCTGTACTTACAGGCAGCATGGATCTTTTAAAAAATATTCTTGAAACTAACCAGGATGTTTACTGGGCCATAGATAAAACCGGACGGTTTGTTTACGTAAGCCCATCTGTGCTTCAACAGCGCGGCTTCACTCCAGAAGAAGTTATGGCACAGCCGGCACTTGATTCGATTTATGAAGAAGACCGCACCAGAGCTCAGCAGACCTTTGCACTTGGCCTTGAGGTTATCGACAAGGGTTTAAGCAGGCTGCCAGCAGGCAAAATACGTCTACGCCAGCCTCACAAAAAAGGCGGATTCGTCTGGACAGAAGTTTTCAGTGAGTTCTTCTTCAACGAAGATCGTGAGTTCACTTTTGTACTTGGTGTCAGTCGCAACATTGGCCCGTTGATTGCGGCCGAACAAGAAATTGCCGAACTAAAATCACAACTGCAGAAGAAACCTTCCTGACCTTGCCATCAAAGCGCCGCCAGGTGGTTATTTACAGTAATGTTAATCGCTGATTCAGGTATGAACGGTTTCGGTAAAACGTGCCAGAGCGTTTTCGTAAAATTCACGGGGCATACGACCGCTACGGGATGCCTTTAACAGCGGCAGCATAGCTCGCAGATCACCTTGCTCGGCAAGCGCTTCAATAGCATTGCGATACACAATATCTTCGGAGTCTTTGAGCATCTTCAGCAGAATCGGTGTGCCCTGATGATCTTTAATACGGCCAAGCGCGAAAACGGCTGATGAACGCACCCAGCGACTCTTGTCACGCGCCATTTTTTCGAGTTCAGCAAAAACCTCAGGATGACCGCTTTTCCAGAGAGAGATTGCGGCATTAACCCTGACGCGATCGTTGCGATCATGCAACAAGCGATGGCATGCTTCAGGCAACCCCGGCCAGGCAAGATGAGAAAGAGCCTCAACAGCGTTAGCCCTTACACGTGCATCTTCATGGCTGAGTTGTTCGGCAATAACCTGAACAGCAGCATCTGAAGCAGATCTAGTAAGTGCAGTTATTGCAGTAGCTCTTACCCAGACGTCTGTGCTGCTGTTTTTGAGCATTTTAAGCAATTCGCCATTGAGTTCGTCAAGATTCATTCGTGCGGCAGCGTCAACCGCATTTATGCGCAACCAGCGCTCTTTAGCAAAAAGGCTTTCTTTTACGGTGCGAATGACCTTGTTGCCGCCTATCTGGCCAAGCACAAGAATCATCTGTTCGCGTATTACCAACGGCATACGATCAAAATCAATCAGAATGCGGTCGACGATTTTTTCGCCCATGGCAGCGATGGCTTCAATAGCCATACTACGCGTTTCATCGTCAGAGGACTGCAAAAGCTTATAAAGCTCATCATAAAACAGTGCAGACTTTTCTTTTTCGACCTTTTTAAGCAGCATAAGTCGTATTTTTGCATCCGGTTCGTCAGCGAGCCATCGTCGCAAAATACTTATACGCTCATCTGTACCGAACAGCACAAGGCCTTCGAGGGCTATTTCCCTGATGCGGGTTCGAGCATCTTCAAAAAGCAGCTGAAATATGTTTCGGTCTTCAATG
>SABV01000385.1 GCA_009928855.1 Erysipelotrichia bacterium
GATTATTCGCAACTTTCTGCCCTGTCGCCCTTCGATGACAATAAATGACAAATCATCACAAAATCGTTGCCATTCAAGACAGTTGCTTGCCCTTTACATCGCCCCTCTCCGGCCTCTGCCTGCCGGGAACCCGGCAGGTCCGGCTTTACATAACAAGTGTGTTATGCAAACTTGCCAGGGGTAATGATGAGCCGCACGCCGCTATCGCGCCTACCGCCCTAAGACGGCACACGACCAGCGTCCTGTCGAGCTGGGCCGCGCTTCGGCAGCTTCGCCGCCTCGCTCCTGCCCAGCTCCCGGAAAGCCCTTGCGGGCTTTCCGCAGGTCGCAACAATGCCCGACTGCCCGGCCGAGTTGTCATTTCCCGTCATCCGCCAGCTTTTCCGATCACCAGCGCCAACCGGCCACTCATCGCCGCGCAGTCTGGACATTGGGTCGTGTGCCGAAAACATTTCTAAACAAGTTGGTTCTGATCCAGAATGGCGCAATCCCTCCCGAAGCCCAGGAGGGCAAGTGTCGGAAATGCCACGGATGGCAAATTTCCGACCGCCGGCCCCCAGGGGCCTCCTAAAATCAAAAAAAACAGATTTGTTGACTTTGCAACACAAATGTTTATAATTGAATTATGACATCCAAAGAATTCAAAAAATGGCTGACCAGCCAGGGTTGCACATTCAAACCCGGTAAAGGAGGTCATTTGCGGGTGTTTCGCGGTGAACGGTTTTCGGTTTTGCCAATGCATGGCAGCGATAAAGAACTCGGAAAAGGTCTCGTTGAGGACATTAAAAAGCAGCTCGGGTTAAAGTGAGGTGTGCTTATGTTTAAGTATCCGGTTGAACTGACAGAAGATGATGGAACCATTCTGGTAAAGTTTCCAGACATTCCTGAAGCAATAACATTTGGCCAGGATCGCGAAGAAGCCCTTCTTCGTGCCGTTGATGCTCTTGAAACCGCGCTGATGACCTATATCGAGAAACGCTGGCCCTTACCAAAACAGTCAAAATTAAGCGGCAGACCAGGTGTTTCGCCATCGCCTCTATCCTGTTTAAAACTGGCTTTACATCAGGGCATGATCGAGAAAAACCTGAAAAAAACGGACTTGGCGCGCCTGTTGGCTTGCCACATGCCGCAGATTGATCGACTTCTCGACCTCAATCATGAATCGCGCCTTGAACAGCTGGAGCGGGCTCTCGCCGCCATTGGGCGCTATGTCGTGATTGAAGTCCACGACCTCGCCGCCTGAAAGACTGCAATTTGATGAATGACAAAGACTTTAATAGGCTAGTTAAAGCCGTAAAACAGTTTGTTCAGATCCGCCGTGACGAAATCCGCGCCGCAAAAAAAGCCAATGTGCCATGCCGACAAAACCAGCTCCGGCGCCAACGGCCGACTTGGAGGTAGACCCCAAAAACCATTTGTGGCATAATATATGCCATACCTGATCTTGAGAGGATCAATCTGATGCCAGAAGATAAAAAGTCAAAGATTGTCCAGGCCGTTGTCGACCGCGTGGTCAATGATGTCGTTGTCGCTGTCATCCGCCACCCCGACGCCGCCGAAGACGAACCCGATACTTTCAAGGAAATCTACATCCCTGGCGAACGCTTCAAAGATTTCCCGAACGAAGGCGACATCATCCCGATCGATCCCGACAAGCCTGATGTCATAACCGTAAACATCGGAAACACAATCTATTGCGAGGTTCTGTTCTTCATGGCCTACGCCGATAACGAACAGGTAATCTTCAAATATGAAGAAAAGCACACCATGTCAGGCCTTTACAACGATGCGGATGATATCGCCGCCATCCTCGCCGCCCGCCGCAAATTCTGGAAAGCCGCCAACGACGATAAATTCAGTCTTGAGAGGAAAAACCCCGACAAGCAAATCTATTTCTCAAAATCAACCTACTGGACCGACAAATGCCAGGACAAAGAGCTGTTCACCGCCTTCGTCCGCCAGATCGCATTCAAAGGCTACGCCAACAACATCCAGTTCGAAGCCGTAAAATTCGGATCCGAACGCATCCCCAACAAGTTTTGATCAGACCCTATTCAGAGTTGTTTCCTGTTGGCAGGGTTGTGTTTCCATCTGATGTCAGAAAACCTTATTTTAAGTGTCAGTCGCCCAACCATTTATATCAATATATACGCCATGTAAGCTGGTTGCTATGTTCTAGAAAAAGCCTTGCATGCGTAAATTTCTGCTTGATATAGCGTTCTAGTACTAACATATTTTTTTGTTAGTACTAGAACGCTGGTTTTAAATAGTACTGTGCACAATTTTTAAATAGTACTGGTTTTTTAGTACTGCCGCAAACCCCGATAAATAAAGCTTGACGGAGTATGATTTTTTTTTGTATTATGATGTTGAAGATAGAAATTTTTCGCCCAAAAATAATTGTTTAATTTTGGTGGGGGAGTTTTTGTCAAAATTTTATAATTCTTGGAGGAACCACAATGATTTCGAATTATTTATCTCAAAACAATAAGAGGCTAAAAAACCGGCATTACATCTTGAAGACAAATCTTCCCAATTACTTCTTTAATTTCAGACCTAAGGTATTGCGGCAGTATCTTCAGAAATACGGTGAAAATTTCATGTTGATCTGCTGGAAAGACAATTCTAATTTAGATGCTTATTTTATTCCGTACAAAGAAGCAAAAAGAATTTTTTGCTCTGAAAACCTTACCACTCAAGGCGATTCAAAATCTGAGCGATGGTTAGGCACTATTAACCAGCACATTCTTAGCTTAGGGGGCAATAAAATTCTTGATGTTAAAGAACACTTCAACCGCATTGCCTCCTATGATGGTCTATCGGGTTAGAAAGATGTGAGCCTTGTTCTTTTGTAGAGTCACCATCTTGATAGACTATTACAGAGATCTTAATGAGCCCTTTGCAACTCTTAACCGCCAGTTATGGGGTTTAGGGAGCAACGGAACAGAAAACTCGGTTAAGCTCATTTTGATTTTTTGCCAGTCCTCTCCAGAAGCAGTTTTCCATCATTTCTCAGCTCGCC
>SABV01000386.1 GCA_009928855.1 Erysipelotrichia bacterium
AGACCCCCCGCCATGCCCTCAGAAATGAAGACCGCGTTTCTGTTTCCCTGCACACGGCTGGCAGATTTGCCGGAATGCCGTCCGGCACCATTGGACGGGACAGGAATCGAACCTACATTTATCGGCCCTTTCGAGCCGATTGCTTTACCAATAGCCACCCGTCCGTTTTTGCTGTCTTTCCAGCCGTCATATAGTTTTCAAAAAACTGGCTTGTCAGCCACAAACCCCGGTGCCGAGTCGAACGGCTAAACCCTTCCGGGGGAAACTCGGGCCTTGCGACCCGAGAGAAATAGGATTGTTTACTTTTTATCCTTGGCTTTCATCATTGCCTCAGCAAGCGAATAGGCTTCGTCTGCAATGTCCTGCCAGGTGTAATCTTCTGTGCCGTCGTGCAGCGATGCCTGCAACAACACTTTCATTGCTTCTTTCGCGAATTCGTCTCTGGTGTCAATCACTTCGCCACCTCAACAACTACGCCAGAGAAACCAGCGCCAGAAAGAACAATGCTGATTGCGGTAAGTATGTGATCAGCTTCTATGCCTTCTTCGTTGTCGACGCTGACCATGAAACTGACCTTGCCCGCTTCGGCGCTTTCCATTTCTCGCAGTGCTTTTTCAATGGCCTGTTCCTGTAATTCAGCCCGCGCCTTTTCGGCCTGTGCTTCTGCTTCTTCTGCCCTGCGATTGGCGGCCGCAATTTGCTCTTCAGCTTCGGCTTTTTCCCGTCTGGCTTTTGCTTCTGAATCGGCGGCGGCCTGTCGCGCTCTGGCTTCTTCGGCAAGTCTTTTCTGCTCTGCTTCTTCTGCGGCTTTTTTTGCAGCATTTGCAGCCCTGTCTGCCTCAGCCTTGGCTCTTTCGTCGGCTTCGCGCTGCAATCGTTCTTCGATAGCTTTCTGCCTGGCAACTTCGGCGGCAATCAGAGCGTTGAGTTTTTCGGCGTAAATCGCTTCGGTTTCGGCGACGAAAGAAAGGACCTGGCCGCCTGTGATTTCGCATTTAAGGCCATGAGTTTTACAGATTCCCGGCAGAGCAGAAAGTCTGTGTTCTACCGTGTCTTGTCTCAGTTTATCGGCGGCAACCATTTCAGCGAGAGAATCAGTAGCGGCTTTCGTGAGCTTCATGCTATTAGTCAGGTTCGATTTGATGATCAGGCCGTCAATCTTCGCGGTCTGGTATTCTGGCATGACTCCCATTGATTCGATCAGTCCGGCCAGTTCTTCGCGCAGCAGTTTTTCTACAAGCTGGCGGATTTTGTCTTCGTAGATTTCGGCCTGTTTAAGAATCTTTTCGCGGCTGGCAAGAATCAGATTTACCAGCTCGTTTGCCTTATCCTCGAAAACCTTGATTGGCTCTGAGAATTCTTTTTTCTTTTCGATTCTCTTGGCGCCGATATCTTTCGCCAGCTTGTTCAGTTCTGTCGCCATCTTTTTTGCGTCAGCGAGGTTTTCGGCGGTAACTTCGATTTCGTATGCCTTGAGGTTTTCGATCAGTTCTGCCTTGATCTCGTCGAAATTCTCAGTAATAACAAGCGGATTTGAGGTTATGGTGAGGTCTTTCATGTTATTTCTTGGCCTTTCTTTCAATAATTGTTGAAAGCATCTTTTTGATTTCTTCAAGGTCTGCTGCTGGCATGTCTTCAAACATGATGCCGTCGACATTTCTGCCCAGGAGGGTGTTAAGCATGGTGTCGAAAACCTTGGTCATTTTGTCGCTGTTGAAACCTGCAGCGATTTTCAGTTTGTTGATTTCGTCAATGATGTTTTCCCCAGGAGCGCCGTCATCAACTGATACTATTTCCGGCTCTGTGCTTGCGGCGTTTGCGGCGGCATCCAGCGCAGAGTTCGCCGCGTCGATGGAAACCTTCACTGGAGTTACATCGATGATTCTCTCGTCCTGCAGTTCGTCGATAGAAGACAGGCCCATCAGAGTTTCAGGCGCATAGGTGCGAATCAGCCAGAGGCTTGAACGATAACGAAACATCTGGTCTGGCATGGTCAACCACTTGGAGCCGCCCTTTTTATTCCAGCCTTCTTTTTCTACGGTTTCCCAATCAATTTTCAGCGTTACGGTCTTTTTGCTTTTGGCGATAACAGCAACGGCTGTGCAAGATCGTGTTGTGCCTTTGCCCTCAAAAACATGTTCAATCGGCCCCTCAAAGATTCCGCGCTGATTTGCGATTGCTATGGCGACCTGGGCTTCGATTCCGATCTTGCCGCCAACGTTATAAATTTTCTGGAAAAGCATGAAGGGGTTGATGCCGAGCTGAGTTGCAAGCTGAAGACCAACGAAGCAAGCGGCCGGGTTATTTTCGAAGCTCTTGGGAACCAGGCCGGACGAGCTGAACAGTTTCGCTACTCTCTGCATCTGCTCAAAGGTCTGAACATTCAGCATAGTTGCCATCATTGCGTCATTGCCTGTAAGTGTGGTCATTTCCATTTGATTTTCAGTAGTCATTGTCGTTTTCCTCCATGTTTTTATAAAACGCCCACTTAGGCAGCGTTACGGATTGAATCTTGTCGGGGTAGCTGGGCCATACGCCGGAAGTCATGCACTCGCAATAAAGGGCGATGAGTCTCTGGCGCTCTTTTTCGCCTACTTCGATTGCTTTGTGGTCGAGCTGGTAAACAGCTGCACAGTGGGGCGCGGCATTCTCGACGGCGATAATGTAAAAATTCTCACAGGGCAAACCGTTTGCTGCTGCCCCCGCCAGATAATGCGCTGCCTGAATGTGGTATCCAAAACCATATATGCTTTTGGAAAATTCGCGCAAACTTGCATTACACGTCGATTTTAGGTCGATTATGCCAAGAGGGCACTCGCCATCCAGGCGGGCTTTAAATTCCACACCGTTTTCTGTCCAGAAAATGTTTTTTTCGGTTTCGGTAACGATTTTCAGTAATTTTTCTGCAGTTTTGCAGTTAAAAACACTGGTTTTCATGGCCGTTACTTTTTCAGCGTCATCAGGCGAAAGAATGATTTTGCCGGAGTTGCTGAGCAGGAAGTCAGCCTTAACGGCCTT
>SABV01000066.1 GCA_009928855.1 Erysipelotrichia bacterium
TTGATTTTATCATATAAGGGTGCCAACCAGATTTTTGTGCCAGAAAACAAAGCCTTATTCGAGCCAATTGCGATGGTAATCTCGAATGCTCCTTTTTTGAAAAAAATCAAAGCATTGCTCTTTCTGACAAGCTTTCCGCCCGACGCGCCAATAAAATCACAAATCTCCGCAACAAACTTTTCCCTGCTGCTAAACCCCAGTTCAAATTGAACTTTTTGCCTGGCAATAGCGATGACCAGAGTCACACAAACAGCCATGGTCGATGACGCGACAATCAGCCTGGCCAGGTTACTTTTATCAAAACCCGGCACCACAAAATAGAAACATAAAACCGACCCGACAAAAGAAAATGGAAACGCTTGCAAATAAGCTTTCCAGTAACCAACCAGGGTCTTCATAAAGACCTCCTCTCTAAAAAAACAAAAGCACAATCTATCTGAGCGAACCCGTAGATTGTACCATAAGTTTATAAATAATAACCAGGCAAAGCGGCAATTCACACCGGAGCTCAAAGCTCCACAGACTCAAAACCACCGGGCATTTAGAGCCAACTGACAAGCTAGAACTGCATTTTCTGCCGCAAGCGCAATTTTCAGCAAATTTTACCAGTATAATCAGGCGCTCGCAAACACCCTACCGTTACAGAAAAGTGAGGCATGTAAAAATTCAGTTTTTTTCAGGAACACCCAAAGGCATGACTGTTTTGCCATACACTTCATTTAAAACCTGGGCCATGCCGGTGTAAATCGCTGAAGCACCGCAAATAATGCCTTCATAGCCGGTAATATGCTTAAAAGTTTCATTACCTGTAGCATCTCCGATGGCAAGCATGAAAAACAGAACAGTCAGCGAACCAAAGACAAACTGCAATGCGCGTGAAAGTTTGAGAGTACCAATAAACATCATCAGAGTAAAAACACCCCACATGCTTAAATAGCAGATCATTCCTTCATTCGATGTTTTTTCGGCCCAGCCAAGCTTCGGCATTACAATCAAGCCCACCAGAGTCAACCAGAAAAAACCATATGAGCCGAAAGCTGTCATACCAAAAGTATTGTTCTTTTTCCATTCCATAATGCCAACGATAACCTGAGCCATACCGCCATAAAAAATACCCATAGCAAGAATCATTGAGTTGAGTTCATAAAACCCGGCATTGTGAATATTCAAAAGAACAGTAGTCATGCCAAAAGCAAGAAGCCCAAGTGGTGCGGGGTTTGCCGTAAAATCGCCGTTATTTGACACAGTGGTAGCGCTCATGGTTATCTCCTGCGGGAAAAAAGGTTAAAAATACGTTAAAAATTGGCAAGGAAGCATATTACAACAGTGCATGCCTCAAAGCAACCAAAAAAACAGATAACTCTGCACGCACATTTATTCAGACTTTATAACCGAACCGGCTAAAACAAAAAAACCCGCAATAAACGGGTAAAATAAAAGCGAGAGACGGGACTCGAACCCGCAACCACCTGCTTGGAAGGCAGGGACTCTACCATTGAGTTACTCTCGCATGTCGACAACACCTTTAAAATGCGAAGGGCGGGACTTGAACCCGCACGGTATAACCACCAGATCCTAAGTCTGGCGCGTCTGCCAGTTCCGCCACCCTCGCGCAAAGGTCACTACGCGTTGATGATAACAGAAAACCATTTTGGAAGCAATAATTTTTATAAATTCAGACAATCTATTATGAAATGACAAAAAATCTGCTCTTTGAATATACTGGCATCTATGGCCGCGCTGATTTATGATTTATATATGCCGATAGACGATTTCAAAAATTCTGATTTACGCACCAGCATGCTCAGCTTCGATCAATTTGATGAATTATTCAAAGAAGAGCTGCAAGCCATACCTGATGCGTTCCGCGAAGGAATTTCGCAGTTCATTCTTGAAGAACGAGAGCATCGTCATAGCAAATACATGCGCGGACTCTACACTCTAGGGCATTACATGCCGCGTGGTCACTTCGGGAATCCTGTAGTCATACTGTATTTTGGCTCCTTTACAAAAGCATTTCCACATCATCGAATAGCTGACTTGCGACTTGAAATAGCAAGAACGATAACACATGAGCTTCTTCACCACTGGGAAAATAGATCAGGCATCGACCTTCTGGGCGACGAAGACCGCCAAAAGCTTATTGAATGGAAGCTACAAACTGGCTATACAGAAGGCTCAAACGCAACAGGCAAAAACTATATTGAAGCAGCGCTTTTTGTTTATCTGGTATTTGTTCTGGTAGCCGTACTCTCGCGATGGATGGGGCTTTTTATTCTTTAGCGCAGCTGATTCCTTGCGGGTACATATCTCTGTCAGTATAATTAAGACATTCTCGAACGAGGGGTATGCGAATGAAAAAATATTTTGCACAAATGTCAATCGTGCTGTTCTTCGCTCTTGTTTCTGTGCAGCTGTTTGCGAGTGTTTTCTACCGTATTAACGGCATAATTGACATCAGAGATGATCTTGCAGTTTTTACAACAGAAGATTGCCGTGTCTTCACGCTTGACATTCCTCTAAAAGAAGCCAGAAAATTCGATGGACAAACTGTACAAATTGACGCCACCGGCAAAGATTCAACTGATCTGAGAACCATCAAAGTCAAAAAAATTCGACCATTCGAAAAGCGTATTGAAATAAAAGATCCGCTTCCATATAAAAACTTTCAAAAACCAGCATCGATAATTAAGACAACAGACGACGAACTCGTTGTAAAAAATATTCGCTGGAGCCGCTTGAAAGCGAAAAATGCCAATAACGAAACCGAATTTTCGTGGCAAACGGTAAAAATCAAACCTGAACTTCTTGAGCAGACTTATCTGATCAAGAAACCATTCCCCCCAGAATGGATCGCCGCACATTGCCTTATGCTTTTCACTTTTAAAAAAGGCGGCATGGTCGACGAAAATGGCAACGAGTCACGCGGATTGGTTCTGAGTATTGAAGCTTACCAACGCAAAGATCAAAATTACTCACTCAAAGAAGGCCTCAAAAAAACGTTTGGCATTATATGGCTTCTCGCGACCTGGGAAGACTACGCAGCCGAAACATGCCATTTTGACACCAAAAAACTGGTTGTCTACCCGATCAAATTTGATGGCGCACAAAATCGCAAACTTCTGATCGAAGCAATCAAACAGGCCGCAGTTAATCGCAGCGGCGAGTATTATCACACGACCCGCAACAACTGCACCAATAATCTTCTGGTGTTACTCGACAAGATTGGCGATATCAAGCTTCGTTTCTGGATGATCCCCAGTATGATTTACAATGTCAAAGCCACTATGCCAACAATGGTTCCACAATATTTACAGAAAAAAGGCCTGATCGGCAAAGAATACCCACCGATAACCCGTGAGAATTTCTTTGCAGATCCTGCTCAGCTTTTCAGGTAAATTTTAATAAGAAACACGGTGCGGCTGCCAGAGTTTTTTTCTGGCAGCCCATTTTTTAGTGGGCTGGACTTGCCATAAGAGCTGTTTTATAATAGCGACATGAAAAAACCACCTGTTGCAGAAATAATAAGTATTGGAACCGAACTACTCCTGGGTGAAATAGTAGATACAAACGCTTCGTTTATTGCCGCGAAACTGCGCGATCTTGGCATTTTTGTCTACAGAAAATCGACGCTTGGCGATAATCTTGAAAGACTGGCAAACGCTATTACCGAGGCACTCGCCAGAGCCGACCTGATCATATTGAGCGGCGGACTTGGCCCGACGGACGATGACACAACCAGAGAAGCTATTGCTGCAGCGCTCAACGAAAAACCCGCTATCGACTCCAGGTTGCTCGAAAACCTGCAAAAAATGTTTGCCGCCCGCAAGCGCCCGATGGCCGAAAAAAATAAAAAACAGGCATGGCTTATAAATAGCGCAACTGCTTTAGATAACCCTGTTGGCACAGCCTGCGGCTGGATGGTTAAAAAAGATGGAAAAATAATTGTGGCTCTGCCAGGGCCGCCATCAGAACTCACAAGAATGTGGAACGAACAGGTGGAGCCAAGGCTGCCGGTTTCAGGACAGGTTTTGTTTCATAAAACTATCCACACAACCGGCATCGGTGAATCTGATCTGGCCGAAAAAATAAGTCAGTTCACCATGCTTGAGTCTCCAGGGATAGGCACTTACGCACGAAAAAGTGGTGTAGACGTGCGAGTTGCAGCTGTTGCCACGACCAGACAGATGGCCATAGAAATCGCACAACCGGTAATTGCCAACATCGAAAAGATTCTTGCTCCATGGATATTTGGTTATGATGACGAAACTGTAGTTTCGGCAATAAAAAAAATACTGGATCTTCGCAGAGAAACCATTTCGTGCATGGAATCAGTTACAGGTGGCCAACTGGCGTCTGAGCTTACCAACTGCCCCGGAATCAGCACCTGTTTTAAAGGTTCAATCACGGCCTATACAAATCAGATAAAGATCACAGCCGGAGTTGCCGAAGAACTTATCAACAGACATGGTGCAGTTTCAGCAGAAGTTGCCCTGGCTATGGCAAAAGCCTCACAAAAAATGTTCAACACTACCTGGGGGCTTGCCACAACAGGAGTTGCCGGGCCAGACTGTCTCGAAGGGAAAACACCGGGTACTGCATGGGTAGCGGTAACTGGTCCTGGCATTGAATACACAACCTTTCAGGATTGGCCGGGTGACAGAGAAATGGTAAAGAATCGTGTCTGTCGAACTGTTTTGCAGAGCTTTTTTAATACACTCAAAGAAAAAGGACAAGGATGAATAAACCAATGAGGCTTTTCTACGCGCTCGAAATACCTGAAGAAACCAGAGTTGAACTGGAAAAATTTGGCGCCACCCTTGAACGGCCATGGCGAGCGTCTAATCCGAAACAAATGCATATAACACTGGCTTTTATGGGTGAGGTGCCCGACAACAACCTGGATAAAATTATAAAAGCTGGCGAAGCCGCTGCTGCAGAAATTTCCAGATTTCATGTAGAGATCAGTGACACAGCTGTGTTTCCAGAATCCGGCGATCCCAAAGTGTTATATGCCCAGGTTGCTGGCGGCACCACTCTGGCAGCCCTTGCTGAATCTTTGCGCGAAAAACTCGGCGAGTTTGTTGACGGTAAAAAATTCAAAGCCCATCTAACCCTTGCCAGAAGCCGAAGTGAACGGGCCAGAAAAGTGATACGCAAATTTCGCGGCAAATGGGAAGTCAGCTCATTTGCGCTGATAAAAAGCACCGTAAATAATAACAGCGCCACCCATGAATTCATTCAAAGATTCAATTTGAAATAAGCCACAAAAAAACTGCAAAATCAATGCGAGCGATGAGAATTGATGAACTTTTCATGCATATCGAGAAGCTTATGAAGTGATCTGCCTACTTCTTCTTCAAAATCGTGCATGTCTACAAATTCATCGGCAACCGCACGTGCTTTTAACATTTCTTCTGATGTTTCAATCTCAGAAACCATTTTGCAGATCTTTGCTCTAGCTTCTGCAATGCACTTATCGGCTTCCTGCGGGCTAACAACCGGCGCGCCAAAACCACCAAGGTGGGTGGCTTCATGCAGAACAGCTTCTAGTGAAGACCAGGTCCACATTTCTTGACGAAGCTGCTGAACATTGAGAGCAAAAGCCGATGAAGCAATGGCAAGAAGAAAAACGACTGCAAAAACTACTACTTTTTTAGTTCTGAACATTTGTATCTCCATTTGAAATATTTTGTTTAAGCTTTAAGCAATTAGCATACCAACACAAAAAAACAGATCTGGTGCTGATTTTCACAAACTACACAACGACGGCCGACAAAAAACCGGCAGTGCCCTGCTGAATTTTTAAAATAAATAAAGCCGCCCCATGAAGAGGCGGCTTTATTTATTTTATTGCCGTTTTTTAATCAGAGATTGAAGTTAGCGTCATGCAAAGCTTTTATGCGGTCAAGCGATCTTTTAGCTTCAGTTACACTGCGTTTGTAAGGAGCAATATATTCTTCGATAATGCGCTCTCGGTTATCAAGCAAACGGTCATAAGCGTCTCTAGCTTCTTCAACTGCCTGATGATAAGGCCTCATATAGTCTCTGATAATAGATTCCCGGTTTCTTCTAATGTGTTCAAGGTCGCGTCTGGCGTCTTCAACAGCCCGCTGCGCCCTGGCAACTTCTTCAGGAGTTATGGGAGTTGTGCTGGTATTGTTTTTCAGTGAACTCAGACGATCTTCGGCACGCTTTACATTGCCTTCGGCGTTTCTCAGACGATGTTCATAATCTCTGTCTGCTTCGTGCCGGGCTCTTTTCAGCCTTTCTTCCGCTTCATCTATCTCACCTCTGGCACGTCTTACTCGATCTTCAAAATTGCGTTCAGCAGCTTCTTTCTGTCGTTCAAGTATTTCGAGCGCACCTCTATAGTCATTCTGATGACGGTCTACGATTGAATAACTTACATTTGCTGGTTTTTCATTCATATCACCGGCCAGAAGCTCAACAGCTTTTCGATAATCCTTGCTGGACTGAGCAAAGTTATCTTCATAAGCTTTTGTTGCCTTGACAAGATAGATATCAGACAAGCGCTTGAAGAAATCGGGATAGTCATAGCGACGTTCAGGGTAATCATATTCTTCGATGAGATTGAGAGCGGTCAATTCGGCTGAATTTTCAGAATAAGGGGTAAGTATTTCGAACAGCCAGTAAACAGCTTCTTTCATCCGGCCGTCAAGCTTGTAGCAATCTGCGACTTCCAAAATGATTGCATCGCTTCGCTGCATTTCAAGAAGCCACTTAATTGCCTGCTGATAATCCTGACGAGCTTTGTAACAGGATGCTACTCTCTGTCGAACTTCATCTGTACGGTTTTCGACTTTCAGATAATATTCAATAGCCTTGTCATACTGCCCGTGTTTTTCGAAGGTATAAGCAACATCGAACACCATTTTCTGAACCTGGTTCGCAACAGACTTCATTTGTGAGTACTGCTGCTCGACAAGGGCAGTGTTTTTTTCAATTTCGCTCTCAAGAGCCTTTTTTTTGCTGCCCTGGAACCAGCCGCTCGTACCGTCGTATTTAGCCCTTTCCTGCTGCAGCTTATCGAGACGCAGTTCAGGTTCGAGCATCTGAGTTTCGGCTTTAATCAGCTGCTTCTCAAGTTCAGCGATCTCGTTTTCTTCGGCAGCCTGGGCGACAAAAGGAGTTAAAGCAAGACCAGCAGTAAAAATACCGGTTAAAATCATGTTTTTATGCAAATTCATTTTATTTCTCCTTCTGTTGTATTCAGCGCGCATCCACAAAAATATCGCCAAGTTCAACTTTGCTGGTGTAAACGGCATTTGTGACGCTGCCATTTTTTGACATTACCCAGATTTCAGCGATTGCATTTTTAAGCTGCAATTTCTTTTCGCCGGCAATTGTTTCAATTGAACCAAGGGTGGCCAGTTTAGAATAATTATTTTCAGCCAGGTATTTTGTCGGATCTTTTTCGATGACAGACTTATACCACGAAAGTTCGCCCATTACACCGTTGTCAGAGTCTGGTGCAATATTGAATTCAACAGTCTTTTTACCAGACCAGAAACCACCAGTCGTGAGTTTCACTACCGCTTTCAGGTCTGCCTGAACGATATCACCGCCGAAGTGGCCCAACAAAGCATCTACAACATACTTTTTGCCCGAAAAATAAAAGCCATAAGCAGCTTCCTTGCCACTTTCATCGGTATTTTCAGAAATAATTCTGCAACCATGGCGCTTAAAAATCTCTTTAAGGTTATCAAGTCTGCGATTTTTTTTGGTGTCTTCGAGAGAAATAACAGCTTCGGCCATGGGAGTTTCGATCATGATAAGACGACGCTGACTTCTGCTGAGGAGTTGGCCAGGAGCAGCAACTCGACCACTGCTTCTAACATTTACAACTGAAGCCGCAGAAGTGTCAGAAGTAACAAAAGCAGCGCGCTGTTTAAGCAATTTTTCTACAACAGCTACGGTGTGAGCATTCAATTCACTGCCTGCAGCAAAATCAGAGAGACATTTTTCTGCTGCCGAAAATTCATCGGCATTGCTGATTGAGCCCACAATTTCTCTGATGGATTTTTCGGCACGGTCAGCGCGATCGGCGGCGCCTTCAAAAGCTCCGCGTTCAGCGCTTCCAGGTCTTTCGCTGACAGAATATGCAGTTTGAGAGATCCCGGCGGCGAGTTCCTTAAGAGATCTTTTAAATTCAGCCCTGTCAAAAGCGAAGGCCGAAACGGAAACCAAGCCCAAAAAAGCAACCAGAACGGCTTTTCTCAACATATTATAACCCTTTCTCCGTAAATCTATTAACATGGTCTTAATTTAAACAAATTTTACACCCTTTTGAGAACCCCGGTATGCAGAAAAATTAATAAGTAGTAATTACAATTATTTAGTGCGGATTGCCCTGGTTGCAAATATTGTTGAGAAGCGGTATATTTCGCCTGGCAACTGCCACTTAAAAAGGAAATAACAACATGCATAAAAAACATCTGCCCTTGTGCCTGCTTATCGCCAGCTTTTTTGCCGGAAATCTCATGGCACAACAGCCCACGGCCCAGCAACCAGTCAAAGCTCAACCACAAAAAACTGCATCGGGCACCGCTAAGGTAGACCCCACAGCAATGAGCAATCAAATGATGCTTGTATTCATGGAAAGAATGAAAGCAGGCAATCTGAAAGAAGCCCGCGAGATTGCAGCAGAAATGGTTTATGACCACGAAAAATTTCAGAATACAGATGCCAAAGAATATAAAAGCTTTCATTCAGCCATGGAAAAAGAGCTTTACACACTCTTAGAAACACGTTCAGGCAGCAAAAAAGAAATAGTATGGCTCGAACAGCCAATTTCAGATGGTTTTTATTTTATGGCCATTCTTGATTTTCAAGAAAATAAACATGAAGATGCTCTCGCAAATATTCAGAAAGCAATATACTGGAACCCGATGCGCTCAGCATTTTATACAGAGCGTGGTTTTATGTTTCTGCGCAAAAACACTGGTCCCGATATTCTTAGCGCACAAATCGCTTATCAGAAAGCCCTGGAACTGGCAGATAACGCAGAAGACTTCGCCGCAGCCCTGCGCGGACTCGCTTTTGTTCTCGTAGAAAAGAAGGATCTTGATCAGGCTCTCGCATGTCTAATGGTTTCAAAGAGCTATGACTCTTCAAACAATGATGCAGACGAAGAAATGCTCTTTATAAAACGCCTCAACCCCGACCTGTTCAGCTCCATGACTTTTGCCAAAGCCAAAGAAGTTATGCAGGCCAACAAGATCATTTTTGAATATGCGCCAGATCACGTTCAGGTGCTTATAAAACTTGCCGACAACATGCCTGCAGCAAGTGCCGACAAAGCTGTCATGTTACTCAAAAAGGCACAGGAAATGGCGCCCCAAAACACCGAAATTACCAAACGCCTCAAAACTCTCGAAAAAAAATAAACTGAAGATAACAGTTAATTTAAATTAACCGGATGAGTAAAGCGGTATGGAAGATTGCGAAAGATTTTCCATACCCCTTCTTCTTTTCGCCACTCTACAATAGCTTTAATCGGTCCTGAATCGATGTCGATGCCAGGAATAAGGCTGATTACCCTGACCTGGGCGCTACATGTAACATTCGCCCTGTCAGTTCCAATAAACTCAACAGAATCAAGCGAATAACCGGCGACTTTAACATCCATGGCGTTAAACCTGCTCTGAGCTGTAACCAGCAAATCATTGCGTGTGCTCGTTACGTCCCAGTCATTGCCGAATACCTGCGATATGCGATGCGAAAATACTTCGAGATTTTCAACGGCAAGAGCCGCCTGCAGTTCACGGTGCGCTTCGGCGATTTCACCCCAGCGCGCATCTGCGCCGACCTGCGTCGGGTGTGTATCTCGATATGGCATATTGCGGTAAACTTTCCAGAAATTACCCTCTTTACGCCAGAGAGCATCAAACACATAGGTTTTCTGACGCACTATTTCTTCTGAAGCAAGGCTTTTAAGCTTAACCGCTACCTCAGTGCGCACCCGGGCCCGACTATCAGGCAAGAACTCCATATCGGTGATTTTCCAGCCGATTTCTTCAAAGGTAAAATCTTCAAAAAGTCCTGTAAAATGTAAAATAACATCGTCCCAGGAAGACGATGAATCCCAGTCATTGCCAAAAGATGCCGAAATATAAACCTTCAGCATGTCAATATCTTTACGAATCATAATATGACGCAAAACACTGTTTGCATCACGCAGCACGATTTCTCGTTCAAGAATGTTTGCAGCAGCGGTTTTGGCAGGATTTACAATGGCCGGCAGATCAACAACCGTTTTAGCAACAGATGCTTCAGCCAGCTGCAAAGAGAGTTTAAGGGCCGTTACAATGGCAGTAATCTGGCTCTCATATTCTCTTGCCCGAATATCTGCCGCCGTTAAATTTTTATCGAGAACAACTCCCTGCTGCCAGACAAGGGCTTCTGCGGTAGTCTGCAAACCGAGCTCCATGCTCGAAAGATCAGAGTAAAAAAGTTCGTCTTCTGAAACCCGTCGCATCAGTACTATTTTGTCGGCCTGGGCTTTCAGCAGCATAGATTCTGAAAATGGAACATTCTTGAGACTGAAGCTTCCGTCTTTAGCGGCCCTTGCCGTAATACCTGCTGCCGAAACAGTAAAACCTGAAAAATCGCTGATCGCGGCAAGTTCAGCTCTAACAGAACCCGCCAGATCTGTTTCCACTATTTCAGAAAGATTGATCTTGCCTGCAATCGTAAATTCACTGCCATCTGGCAAAGGATTAAAAGTCAGATCACCCTTGCCCGTGCATCCGGTAAAGGCAAAAATCATCGAAAGAAGAATTAGAGAATAAACAAGCCTGCCAAACTGCTTCAAGCCGGGCTTATGTCTTTTCAGCCTCATTGCCGCCTCCGCCACAAAAACTCCACACAGGTTTATACTTCGTCACAAACCCGACATTACCGAAGAGGTGGCAAAGTTACGCCGGCAAGGTTTAAGAACCGACCAGCAAAAAATCGTCGGCAATTTTTTGGCCGGTAACGAGCGAAAGCCGGTTGAGCATATTTTCAGGTGATGATTGCATGCGGCACGGAACGTATTCTCGCGAAAAACCCGACAAAAAATTGCTCTCAGTCGTCTCCCACAGCACCTCAAGCTGATGGCCAATGAATTTTTCGTAATAGGAAGCGGCAGAACTGCGCCACACTTTTTCGACGCGGCCGGCGCGGGCCGCTTTAACTGCGTTATCGATTTGGCCAGCCATTGTAGCAGCCGGAGTGCCGTCACGTGGCGAAAATCTGAAAATATGAATGCGAGAAAACATCATTTCTTCGAGAAAACTCAATGTTGCCGCAAAATGCTCTTCACTTTCACCCGGAAAACCAACGATCAAATCAGTGGTAATAGCTGCCAGGGGCATTTTTTCTCGAATTCTGTCTACGACTGCACGAAAATCAGCTGTTGTATAAGGGCGGCGCATAAGCCGCAATATATCATCACAACCGGATTGCAACGGCAGATGAAAATGCCGGCAAGCCTTCGGTGAAGAAGCAACCCAGTCTATGAGTTCTTCGGTAACTTCAACCGGCTCTATCGAACTGAGTCTGATTCGGTCAAGACCATCAAGCTGATCGAGTTGCCTGAGCAGATGCACCAGCGATGGTCTGAAATGACCTAGATGAATGCCCGTCAAAACAAGTTCTCTGTGTCCCTCGGCAATCAGAGTGCGCGCTTCAACCATGGCACTTTCAATTGGTCGCGACCATTCATTGCCGCGCAAATGCGCTACGATACAATATGCACAAAACTGGTTGCAACCATCCTGAATTTTTAAAAAAGCGCGGGTTTTAGAGCTTACAGGGCCGATTTTGCCCGCAACATGCGTTTCGGAAAGAATATCGAGCCCGAGAGCAGCCAGCATCGCCACAACCGATGCTTCTTCGCCATCTTGAAGAAGCCAGTCTATATCGGGCAATTCTTCATGACGTTGCGTTATCAGACGAGCTTCGCAACCTGCCAGAACTAACTTAACGGCCGGCCAGTTGCGACGGGCAGCCCGAAGCAGTTGCCTTACTTTCTGAGAAGCACGACCGGTTACCGAACAACCATTGAGAATAAAAACATCAGGGGCATCATCAACCGCTTCCAGGCCATGTTGCCGCAATTTTTCGGCAATACGCTCTCCGTCATACTGGCTGACCTTGCATCCAAGAGATTTTAATAAAAATGTTGTCATAAAAAATTGCCTGAAACTATTCTAATGCTCATGCTCCCCAGTTGCGAGCCAATAAATTCGCCAACGCAACCGTCGGAGCAGTATCAGTTTTAAAAAGTCGCTTTCCAAGCCAGACAGGCTGCCAGCCATTTTCGATAAAAAATTTCACTTCAGTCTCGGAAAATCCGCCTTCAGGCCCTGAGGCAAGCCAGACTCTGCAGCGGCCGGAGTCGGTCTGTGGCAATTCATGTAATGAAACAGAAAGGGATTCTTCGTGAAGTAGTATTGCCAGAGTGTCTTTTGCTGGAGAATTGATCTTTGTAAGCTTAACAGGTTCAGCAATCTCTGGCAGAACACAGCCCCCACATTGCAACATCGCAGTAGCGGCTATTTTGCGCCATCGATCGACTTTTCCGTCACCGGGAGTTTTAACAATACAGCGTTCAGCCATCAACGGTACAATTTTACGAACACCCATTTCAACAGCTTTTTCAATAAGCCATTCGAGTCGTTCGCCTTTTGAAACTGCAGCAAAAAGAGTCACATCAACCTCAGGCTCGCGCCCGGGCGTCAGCCATGTTTCAGCCGAATAAGCTCCTGAACGCCCCATCACAGCATCTGCTTCATGGCCGCAGCCATCGGTAATAACAAAATGGTCGCCTTCGCGCAGACGCAGCACACGCTCTAAACGATGGCGGTTGTCTTCGGTGAGTTTGCCTGTCAGTTCGGTTTCGATCACCCTGGCATGCGGAACCATGATTTATCAGACCTCCAGTCTTGGTGCGTCTTCCCAGAGATCTTCAAGGTTGTAATAATTGCGGGCTTTGGGCTGAAAAACATGCAGAACAAAATCACCACCATCGATAAGAAGCCAGTTGGCAGCCTGATCAGCTTCGAGCCTGACACCGCCCACGCCCGGCATTTTTATCAGCTTGGCTACTGTGTCTGCAAGAGTCTGCACATGTGGAGCACTGTTACCGGTGCCAATTATAAAATAATCGGTATACGGAACAAGGCCGGTAACATCAAGAACTTTGAGATCTTCAACTTTTTTGTCTTTGAGGGCCTCAACTACGATTTTAAGAAATTCAGGAACGGACTTAGCTTCTGACAAATGCAACCTCCGGGTTTAACGCAGAGGGAGCGCAAAAACTGCGCCCCCTCTGTCTTTGTAACTTTTTAATTTCGCTTCAGCAGACTTCAGTTTTCAGCAATCAAATGCCTTTGAAAACAGAGTATACGTAGCGACCAAACATGTATTTTTTTTCTTCAACATAGTCAAAGCCTTTTTTGAAGGCAGCGATATTGACTTCAAGCATTTCTTTTTTGGCGCCTTTGACAAGATGGGGCAGACAGGCCACCAGATCATCAAAGGTAATCAATTTGCTGAATTTTGAATAGGCACCGGCCATTACAAGATTGGCGACCTTAGGGTTGCCAAGCTCTTCTGCGATTTCATTAGCAGGAATTTCGACAAGTCTGATATCATCGCGGAATTCCTGACGTTCAATCAGCGATGAATTATACATCAGCATTCCACCGGCTTTGATTTTCTGGTTAAACTTGCTGACCGAAGGGCGGTTCATGGCAATAACCGTGTCTGGAACCGTTACCATCGGCGAGGCAATCTCGTTTTCAGAAAGAATTACCGAGCAATTGGCTGTACCACCACGCATCTCAGGGCCATAAGACGGAATCCAGGAAACATGTTTTCCGGCATGCATGCCTGTTTCAGCAATTACTTTTCCAAGAAAGAGAATTCCCTGGCCACCGAAGCCTGCCAGAATAATTCTTTCAACTTTTGACGACATATTCTATGCCTCCTTTATTGCAGAATCTGTCAGGCTTTTTCGACGCCATGGGTATCTTTTAAAGTACCCAGCGGAAAAACCGGCAGCATGTTATCAGTCAACCATTTGTGAGAATCAGCAGGCTTTTTGCCCCAGTTGGTCGGGCAGATGGCAACCACTTCCACAAATGAAAAACCCTTGCCTTCCTTCTGCAGCTTAAATGCGTTAAAGATGGCCTTTTTGGCTTTCATAAGGTTAGCAACGTTGTTGACAGTAACTCGCGTAACGTAAACAGGGCTTTCGAGCGTAGCGATGATTTCGCTCATACGGATCGGATAACCGGCTGTAGCAGCATCGCGGCCATAGGGCGAAGTTTGCGTTTTCATGCCCACAAGCGTGGTCGGAGCCATCTGACCACCGGTCATGCCATAAATAGCATTGTTAACAAAAACCACAGTTATATTTTCACCACGGTTCGCAGCGTGAATAATTTCAGCGGTGCCGATAGCAGCCAGATCACCGTCACCCTGATAGGTGAAAACGATTGAATCTGGTCTGGTGCGTTTGATACCGGTGGCAACGGCCGGAGCGCGGCCATGTGCAGCCTGGTTAAAATCGAAATTGAAATAATCATAAGCAAAAACAGAGCAGCCAACCGGTGCAACGCCGATGGTGCGATCGCCAACTTCAAGTTCATCAATTGCTTCGGCAACCAGACGGTGAATTATTCCGTGATCGCAGCCTGGACAATAGTGAAACGGAGTGTTACTCATGCTTCTGGGTCTGGAAAATATTTTTTTCATCATTTTATCCTGGCTCCTTTCAGTCGGGTCTGACAAGTTTGTCAACTTCGTTGAGAATTTCGAAATCAGACGGAACGGTGCCGCCTGTTCTTCCGAAAAAGAATACCGGTTTTTTGCCATCAACAGAGAGTTTGACATCTTCTACCATCTGACCGCATGACATTTCAACCACCAGGAATTGAGAAGCTGTCTTTGCCAGTCTCTGAAAAACTTCAGCAGGGAATGGCCACAACACCTTCGGCCTGACCATACCGGCTTTAATGCCACGTTTGCGGCATTTTTCCACAACGGTTTTCAAAATTCTTGAAATGATACCATAGCCAACCAGAATTATTTCGGCGTCGTCACAAAGATGCTCTTCGACGGCAAAATCTTTGAATTCGCCCTTACTGAAAAGGTCTGTCATAACCTGATATTTCTGGTAGAGGTGCCAGTTATGTTCTTCGAGTTCATCCTGATCAAGAAAGATCGATGAACAAAGGTTTCTTTCTGTTTTGTCGCTGCCTTTATAGCCAAGAGCCCA
>SABV01000387.1 GCA_009928855.1 Erysipelotrichia bacterium
GTCTGGAACAGCTCATGTTTACCTGAAGGAATTATTGTGACGTGATAGAGCTGAAAGAAATAGAAATCATTATGCAGAAGCGCATTGGGTCTGTACAGAAAAGGGACCTCCAAAGTATAATTTTGTTATCAGGCAAAGTTAACCAAGGAGATCCCTTTATGATTTCATATTACTCTGAAGCTCTTTTGCAGGCAATACTGAAAGTTATTCGCTGTCGAATTTCTATGAGAGATCGCCGCCTTCTTCTGCTGATCATACTGTCTCCTTTGATGTCTGCCAGAAGTCTGAAAGATCTTGCTGAGACCTGTATGATAGGTAAGAACAGTCTTTACACGGTTCTTGATTCACGTTTGCCATTATCCTGGCTTGCCGGGATTCAACGTGAAGGAATCAGTCGATTGGCTTCTCATGTTCAACGCCTGAAGCATGCTGACTCATCTGTTAGAAGCAGGGAGTGCATAACACTTTGCGCTGACGATTCAACTCGAACCGTTTGTGGCGACTTTGGTGGCCTGGCGCACCCCTGCTATAGCGGCGCCGAAAAGCGAGCTGTTAAAGGTCTGCGCACCAGAGCTTTGATTGCTGTCATTGGTGAGGGTAACAAGCATATAATTCTTGATGTTCATGTTGTTCCTCCCAAATCATCTGGTCGTGGCCGGCCCCGGTATTCGGAAGGTGAGTGGCTGGTTGCCTCGTTGAAAAGAATCGAGTCGCAACTCAATGATTATGGGCTATCTGCAAAGGGATGCTACTTGTCTGTAGACAGTTCTTATGCTGCGGGCTATGTGTTGCGTTATGCTGAAGATGCTGGTCTAAAGCTTGTTTCAGAAGTTAAGGGAAGCCTGAAAGTTTGCTGGCACAATATTCTGTGGTTGCCTGCTAATCTGTATTTCTTTGTCATTGAGACGCTTTACCAAAAGAAATTTCGCTTTCTTACGGGTGAATTTGACACGCCGTATTATCGCCACAAAGCAAGAATACGAGTTTATGGTGAGGTTCTGGTTGTATTGATGCACATTGGCGGAGAGACAAAGCGCTTTTTCACCAATGATGCCAACATGAAGAGCTTAACGATAAGGCGAGTAGCGCGAAGACGCTGGCAACTTGAGCAGGTTTTTTGGAACTTGAAGCAACTCCTGGGGCTGCCTGGCATTCATAATCAGCGTAAAGACAGAGTTCTTGTCAGAATTTATCTGTGCTTCATTTTTGCCCAGGCCATAAAAGATTGCTCTGGAAATCTGAACATAACGATGCGAAAACTTCACAAAATTCTTGAGAGGAATCCGCAGGCGATAATCGAGAAAATCAACTGTTGGTGCGCTTCTGTACTTTATGACCCGGCTAACGAATCATCGATTCAGGAGTTAGCGGCATAATGGGAAAGATGAGACAGGCATTTAATGATTACACCAGCGAAGCCCTTGGCGGTTATGAGAAATCAGACATCGATGGCCTGTTGAAAAATCGCCTGCAAAAGGGCAAAGAGCGCCTCGACGAAGCCCTGGAAACAATAAAGGGTTTGTGTGAGCCAGTCGAGCCGCCGAAAAATCAGATGGCCTATCTGCATTATTTTTGCGGCAATCATACCCAGAACCCTGATGCACTCAAAGATACCGAGCCGCGCCGGGTTGCCTTTTACAAGTCGACGATCGCCCTGATTCGCGCTTATGCCAATATTGCCGATGAAATGCCGGAAGCTGGCTTTAGCGATAAAGAGGCCGAACAGATTAAAAACGACCTGAAACATTTTGAAGCCCTGCGCAAGGAAATTCAGCTGGTCAGTGGCGATTACATCGACCTGAAGCAGTTTGAGCCAGCCATGCGCCATCTGATCGACAGTTACATTGGTGCCGAGGAAAGCCGCATGCTGGCTAATTTCGACGACCTGAGCCTGGTCGAGCTGCTGGTTGAAAAGGGCAAAGACGCGATTGCCAGTTTCCCTGCCAGTCTTAAAAAGAGCCGGGAAGCGATGGCCGAAGCAATCGAGAACAATCTGCGCCGGGTCATCATCGAAGAAAGCCCGGCCAACCCGATCTATTACGAAAAAATGAGTGTGCTGCTCGATGAGCTGATCAAACACCGTAAAAGCGCCACTCTCGAATACGAAAAATACCTGCAGGAAATCGCGGCACTCTCAGCGAAGGTAAAGCAGCCGGAAACATCGACAGAATACCCGGCCTCGCTTAATTCGAGCGCCAGGCGGACATTGTATGACAATCTGGGCAGGAACGAACAGTTAGCCGCTGAGCTCGATGAGAAAATTCTGACGACCAAAAAAGACGGTTGGCGCGATAACATGCAGAAAACCAGGGCCGTTGAGAATGCCATCAAGGAAACACTCGAGCGTTTTCAGGTAAAAGAGCCCAGCGCCGATTATGTTTTAGACCTGGTGAGAAACCAGCGGGAATACTGATGGAACAAATCGTCGTCGGCAATATCAGCATCGATGTCGTGCGCAAGGATATCAAGAATATTCATCTGGCCGTTTACCCGCCCGCCGGGAAAGTTCGTATCGCTGCGCCTCTCGCTGTAAATGAAGATGCCATAAGGCTTTTTGCTGTTGGCAAACTAGCCTGGATAAAAAGAAACCAGCAAAAGTTCGCCGCCCAGGAAAGACTCTCGCCACGGGAATACAAGAACCGCGAAAGCCATTATTTCAAGGGGCAGCGCTACCTGCTCAGAGTCGTTGAGGTTGCCGCCGCGCCGCGCGTTTGCCGGCGCAGCAGGACTTTTATCGAAATGCAGGTGCGGCCCGGCACTCCGGCAGAAAAGCGGCACAGCATCATGAACGAATGGTACCGCAGCGAGCTCAAAAAATCAGCGGCGGTACTCATCGAAAAATGGCAGAAAAAACTGCAGACAGGGCTGGCCGGCTGGCAGGTCAGGCAGATGAAAACGCGCTGGGGCTCTTGCAGTATCGAACGCAAAAGCATTTTGCTCAACCTCGAACTCGCCAAAAAGCCCGTAGCATGCCTCGAATACATCATCGTGCATGAACTGCTGCAC
>SABV01000388.1 GCA_009928855.1 Erysipelotrichia bacterium
GCTCGAAACTGGTTGGATACGGTTAAAAATTTTGGTGTAACATTTTCAATCGCTGTTTCATCGCAATTAAAACAGATTTTGCAGGAATTACGCAGCGCTGATTGTCAGATCTCAAGCCTGCGCTGTGTTGTTTCTTCATCTGCTTTGCTTGACGCTGGTCTTAAGGCTGAATTGCTTGATTATCTGCCATGTGATTTTCATGAATGTTACGGAACTTCTGAAATTGCCATTGCAAGCAATCTTACCAGAGCCACCGGCCATAGAAAAGTTGCGTCGGTTGGTGTGGCGGCTCCAGGGGTAGATATTAAAATTCTTGGCGATGATGATAGACCCTTACCGTTTGGGCAGCCCGGCGAAATCGTCTGCAATACGCCAATGCGTTTCGCCGGCTATTTTAAAAGGTCTGATTTAACTCAGTCTGCAATGTGGGGCGATTATTTCAGAACTGGTGATATCGGAAAACTTGATGAAGAGGGTTTTCTCTATTTTCTTGGCAGAAAAAAAGATATCATTATCACTGGTGGCGTGAATGTTTACCCGCAGGATATTGAAGGCGTTCTTCTGCAACATCCACTGGTTGAAGAATGTGCTGTGGTTCCGATGCCTGATCAGAGGCTTGGTGAGGTTGTGTGCGCTGTCATTGTCTCAAATGACAAGGCAAAATTGAATATTCGCGAATTGCAGCGCATTTCTGCGCGTCAACTTGCTGATTATCAACAGCCATACCGCTATATTCTGCTTGACGAACTGCCTAAAAATCGCATGGGGAAGGTAATGAAACGAGAGTTGATAGAGAGTCTCGCGCAATCTGACTATGAATTCAATGAATAAATATAAGCCATTAGCCCTGGCATTTATAGGCGGTTCGATAAAATCAGCAGTAGGCTATGCACATTTCGCTGCCTGTCATCTGGATAACAGGTGGAAACTGGTTGCTGGCTGTTTCAGCCGCGGCGAAGCTATAAACAGCGAAACGGCTCTTCAGTGGGGCGTTTCTTTTGAAAGACTTTATTCAGATTGGCGGCAGCTAATTGAGAGAGAAAAGGGGCGACTGGATGCAGTTGTTATTATTACCCCAACTCCCAATCATGCTGAAATGGTTCTGGCTGCCTTGCAGGCTGGTTATGCTGTTATATGTGAAAAAAGTCTGGCTCTTTCGAGTGCAGATGCTGAACCAATTTGTCGGTATTTAGAGAAAAAATCAGGCTTTCTTGCGGTAACCTTTAATTATGCAGGTTATCCAATGATCCGGGAGTTGAAAAAACTTATTGAATCTGAAAAGCTTGGTAAAATTCAGCAGGTTCATATTGAAATGCCACAGGAAAGTTTCCGGCGCCTTACCCACTCCGGAACTCCTCCCCAGCCTCAGGCATGGCGAATAAAAGATCATGAGATCCCGACCATTTCGCTTGATCTTGGCGTTCACATGCATCATCTGGTTGGTTTTTTAACTGGCGAAAAGCCGCTCTGGGTAATTGGTGATCAAACTACTTTCGGGTGGCATCCGGACGTAATAGATAACGTAACATGCATGGCAAAATATACCGGCAATATGCGTTGCCAGATGTGGTTCTCCAAAACGGCAATTGGCTCTAGAAATGGCCTGAAATTAAGGATTCTGGGTGATGCCGGGAGTGCCGAATGGATACAGGTAAACCCGGAAGAGTTGCATCTGAGTTTTGCCGATGGGCGTCGTATGACTTTAGATCGAGCTTCTGATTCATTACTGGTGGCCAGACAACCACGCTATAATCGTTTCAAGGCCGGTCATCCTGCTGGCTTCATTGAGGCATTTGCCAATTTATATGCGGATCTGGCTGACAATATAATGTTGTTTAACAATAATGAGCCGGCAAGCTGGGAATACCTGTGTGATGCAAAAACGGCTGTTGAAGGCCTCAGGTTTTTTGAAGCTGTCTGCAGGTCGAATTCCTGTAGCTGCTGGCAGGCAGTTGCTCGCGAATAACAGATTTTGGGAGGCGCTTTGTGACTGAAAGAAAAATAGCAATTTACGGCGCAGGTCTTTTTGGCAAAGCGCTGTTGAATGAGCTTAAAATATTGGGTGCCGGTATTGAATTTTTTATAGATGAATATGCCTCTTATACAGAATTTCATGGAAAACCTGTCGTTCGTATAAAAGACGTTGTCGATAAAGAAAACCTGTTGCTTTTGAATTCTACTGCTTATGATCTTGTGGCAAACCTTAAAAAAGCAGGCTTTATAGACGTAATGTCGCTTAAAGAAGTTATTTCTGCTTATCCTGGAGCTTTGATAGAGCTGAACCAGACGATGTGGGTTGTACAGTCGGAGCGTCTGATTGATAAAAACGAATTTGCCTGGCTGAACAAAAGAGTGTCTGACGACGAAAGCCGAAAACTGCTTGATCAGTTGACCAGTTTTAGAATGGAGCCATCGCCAGATTCATTTTTCTATGCCGATGGAGATCAAGAGTATTTTCCCTCGGGTTTTGATCCTTTCACAGGAATAGAGTCTTTGCGGTTTGTAGATTGTGGAGCTTATACCGGAGATACAATTCAGGTTATTTTTAATAATTATCATCGAAAGATCTCATGGATTGCCGCTATAGAACCAGATTCCAGCAACCTTGCAAAACTTTCGGCCAGGGAGTTTGTCAGAAGTTCGGCCGGGCACGAAGATGCTGCTATTTTTATTTTCCCTCTTGGCGCTTTCGACGCAGAAAATTTTTGTGGTTTTCACTCCACCCCTGCAGGTACCACTTCATCTATTTCTCTTTCGGGTGAATCTCAACATCAGATACAGGTTGCCCGACTTGACACCATATTGGCGCATACTCCGCCAAACTTTATAAAAATGGATATAGAAGGTGCAGAACTGGAGGCCCTTAGAGGGGCAAAAACAATTATAACAAAATATCGACCAAATCTTGCTGTCTCTGTTTATCACAAGCCTGAACATCTCTGGGAAATACCTCGTCTTATTCATTCATTTTGCCCTGAGCTACCAAAATAGTATCAC
>SABV01000389.1 GCA_009928855.1 Erysipelotrichia bacterium
AGAGAAGAAAATAAAAAACTTGAAATTACCCCCCGGAAAATAGTATTATGTTGCGGTTTAAGAGGAGCCGAAGAGAGCCGAAAATTTTTCCTCTCTTCGTGTATACATAAGTAAAGACAAATTGTAACCCAGGAAAGGGGAGCATTATGAAAACCGTTCTAGAAAAAGGTACTATTTTTTACCAGGGGAAATTCCAGGAACTTGAGAGATTGGTAATTGAAAAAGGAAAAATTACCGAGATCAGCCTCGTGTCAACAAAGGCAAAAAAAGGGAAAACCCAGCCAGTTGCCAAAAAAAAGACTGAAACTGCAGGGAAATCGATAGATTGTTCTGACAAATATATCCTTCCAGGCTTTATTGATGCACACACACATATCAGCCTTGAAGAAGAAGGTGTCGGCTGGCATGATGCAGATTTTAACGAATCTTTTGGCCTTGCAACACCACATGTTCGTGCGTTCGACGCACTTAAAATGCGCGACAGAGCATTCCAGGACGCCCTCAGAGGCGGCGTAACCACAGCCATGATAACTCCAGGCTCAGCAAACCCGATTGGCGGGCAGTGCTGCATAGTTAAAATGGTAGGCAATATTGCCGAAGAAGCTGTGATAAAAGAAAGCTCCGGCATGAAATTCGCTTTCGGTGAAAATCCCAAGCGAGTTTATGGCGATCAGAAAAAATTTCCCAGCACCAGAATGGGCACTGCTGCAGTAATTCGCGAGTGGCTTATGAAGGCTCAGGATTACCTCAAACGCAAAAAAACCAAAGAATTCAAAGAACGGGAAATCCGGCTTGAAGCTCTGATTCCCCTTATTGAAGGCAAAATACAGGCTCGGGCTCATGCACACCAGGCTGATGATATCATCACAGCCTATCGCATCGCCCAGGAATTCAACCTCGATCTAGTATTCGACCACTGCACCGAGGGGCATCTTATCGCAAAAGAACTTGGAAAGTGGAAAGCGCGCGCAGTTGTTGGCCCAACCCTTTCAAGCCGTTCAAAAGCAGAATTAAAGAATAAGACTTTTGATACAGTTGGCATTCTTATGGATGAAGGCTGTCTTGTGGCTCTTACTACCGATCACCCTGTAATGCCTATAGAAAGCCTGAGCGTCGCGGCTTCCATGTGCGTAAGGCACGGGCTCGATGAAGAACGCGCCATCAAAGCCATAACCGAAAACCCGGCTATTATTCTCGGCCTTGATAAGCGCCTTGGCAAACTTGAAATCGGCTATGACGCAGACGTCGTGGTCTGGAACGGTCATCCTCTAGATACCAGATCAAAAACAGAAGCCGTATTCGTAGACGGCAACAAGGTTGTATAATCTGGGCTGCCCCGTCTAAACCCGAAAAAGAGGCCTTAAATGTCTATTATTTTCAATAACGTTCGCATCATAATGAGCGGCAAGTTTTTTCCCGGGCAAAAAGTGCTCGTCGAAAAAGGCAAAATCAATATGGTCGGCTCAAGCATTCATAAGAACGTTGAAAAAACAATCGAATGCAACCAGAAATATCTGGTTCCAGGGCTGATCGATGCCCACAGTCACCTCGGTCTGTTCGAAAGCTGCTCGCCAGACAATGACATGGCCGAGTCATTCGCCGAAATCACTCCGCACCTGCGACCACTCGACGGAATTAAAATGCGCGATCGCGCAATGGAAGATGCCAGAAGAGCTGGCATTACTGCGTGCATGGTGTGCCCTGCGTCTGAGTTGCCCATTTCTGGAATATGCTCAATTCTCAAAACCAATGGAAACTCTGCCGATGTTGGGTTGATTGTAGAGCAGGCCGGAGTCCTGATGTCATTCGGAGAATTACCCAAACACAATGCTCGGCAAACAGAAAAGTCTCACTCAACAAGAATGGGCTTTACTGCAATTATCCGTGAGTCTTTGATGAAAGCACAGGATTACTACGCGGCCAAGCAGAGTAAAAAAGTTCTCAAAGATCGCGAAATTGATATGGAAGCCCTTATCCCCCTTATCAGGGGTGAAGTGCCCATGCGTGCCTGTGCCCATAGAGCCGAAGACATAATGGCTGCAATAAGAATCGCCGAAGAATTTAAACTTAAACTGGTTATTGAACACGGAACCGAAGCGCATCTGCTGGCTTCGATACTTGCCGAGAAAAAAATTCCGGTTGTTCTTGGGCCAACCCTGATACCGAGATTAAGAAACGAACTCAACGAAAAAACCTTCGAAAGCGCTATCATTCTTATGGATGCCGGCGTAGATGTGGCTTTAACCTGCGATTACCCGGGCCTGCCAATTGAAACTCTCAGAGTTGCCGCCGCGATGGCAATGCAATATGGTCTTGACGAGAGACGTGCACTGGCTGCCATAACCGAAATTCCGGCCAAAATTCTTGGGGTCGATGAAAGAATCGGTAAAATAAAAAAAGGCTACGATGGAGATCTGGCATTGTTCTCTGGTCACCCGCTGGATATCAGATCAAAACTTGAAGCACTTGTTGTTGATGGCGATCTGTTTATCTATTCAGACAGCATAAAGGTAGAGCAGGCCTGATAAACTGCTTCTGCACTGATAATAAAAAAACCTCGCAATTGCGAGGTTTTTTTATTATCAGATAAATCAGGGTATTTTATTCAAGAGTTCTTCATCAGAACGAACCTGATTCTCAACTCTTTGATCCTGTCGCTTTTGCAACTGGCACCGGTCGAAAAAATGATACGTTTTGATCTGCTTTTAACTCGAAAATTGTCTGACCATTTTTTGTCAAGTTTCAGAAGGCCTTCAGGGCCAGCTTTATAGCAACTTGAACAGGGGCGTAACTTGGCATCTGGAAAAGTATTAAATTTAACTTTCTTCATAACCTTTATTTATCATAAAAACGACCATCCAGCAATAGCTTTTTTGAGGGTTTTCTCTAGCTCAAGTTTGTGGTATCCTGCTTGCTTAAAAGAAGCTAAAAAGGTGATCAAAATGTCAGAAAAAGAAATTCCATGCCAGAACAAAATATTCGTAAATCGCACTC
>SABV01000390.1 GCA_009928855.1 Erysipelotrichia bacterium
TTTATTCGGGAAGACATCAAACACAGGCTGGGCGGAATGGTCAGTTGACCAACAGACAGATGTTAATGATAAAGATGCCTGGTATGAGACCAACCCATCGCTGGGAACAATCTTGACTGAAAGAGCAGTAAATGATGAAGTTGGAACAGATGACCTTGATTTTAATATCCAAAGACTCGGTTACTGGGTGCAATACAACCAGCATTCAGCGATCTCCGAAAAAGAATGGAACAACCTGAAAGTCGAAACACTGCCAGAACTAAAAGGTAAATTATATGCCGGAATAAAATTCGGGCATGACGGGAAAAATGTGTGCTTATCCATAGCGGTCAAAACAGACAACAAGGTTTTTGTCGAAGCTATCGATTGCAGACCAATAACCGCAGGGATGACATGGTTATTAGACTTTTTAATTAAGGCACAAATAAAGGCAATAGCAATAGATGGCGCAAGCGGTCAACAGATTTTAGCAGTCGCAATCAAAGATGCAAAAGTAAAAGGAACGGTTATGCTCCCGACAGTTCGGGAAATTATCACAGCAAACGCAGGGTTTGAGCAAGCAATTTACCAAAATGAAATATGCCACATGGGGCAGCCGAGCCTAACGCAAGTCATAAGTAACAGTGACAAGAGACCGATTGGGTCTAACGGTGGTTTTGGGTATCGGGCAATCGCAGAAGAGTCCGAAATCGCTTTGATGGATTCGGTTATTCTTGCACACTGGGCATGCAGCAAGGCAAAAGATAAAAAACCACAAACAGTTAGTTATTAAGCAATCACGCTTAACATATTTACGCTACATCGCGGAAAAGATGGAGGAATATATTATGACTTTTAAAGTAATTGAAACTCAGGAAGAATTAGAAGCTGTTTTAAGTGACAGGCTAAAGAGAGCAGAAAAGCAACACGAAGAAAGAGCTGTGGAGATTCAGCGACAGTTTGAGGAAGCCCAAAAGAAAATAGCCGAGCTTACAACAACCAATGATTCAATGAGTAAAACAATCACGGAAAACCAAGAGAAATACGCAAACGCGGATAAAACCATTGAAGAGCTTAACTCTAAAATATCCGCCTACGAGACCGACTCGGCAAAAACGAAGATTGCGATTGAACTCGGGCTTCCAATGGAACTCAAGGATACAATCCAGGGTTCTGACGAAGAGTCGATGCGGAAAAACGCAGAGACTATTTCAAAGTATGTCAAAGTAAAAAGCGTGCCACCGTTAGGCGACCCGGAACCTGCACCAAGCGATGACGGAAACGCAGAATACGGGGCACTGCTTAAAAATCTTCAAGTAGGAAAGGAATAAAAAATAATGGCAACACAGACAATGGGCACCAACTTCCCGGCTAAGTTGGCAGAAGAAATTTTTTCAAAAGTAAGAGACAAATCGGTTCTCGCAAAACTCGGAACCAGAATGCCGGTGGCATTTACAGGAACAGATGTTTTCACATTTTCAATGGACTCTGACATAGCGCTTGTAGGTGAGGGAGCGGCGGCGCCTCATGGTGGGATAACCGCAGCGCCTGTATCAATCAAGCCGCAGAAAGTAAAGTATCAGGCCAGAGTAACTAACGAATTTCTGACAGCTTCGGATGAAGCAAAAATCGGGATAATCAAAGACTTTACAGATGGCTATGCAAAGAAGCTCGGCAGAGGCCTTGACCTTATGGGAATTCATAAGCAGAATCCGGCGACAGCGGCAGCATCGGAACTTATCACACAGAGTTTTGACACCACTGTAACAAATTCAGTGGCCTATAACTCAGCGACAGGTGGAGACGTGGCGATTGAAGGCGCAGTTGCACTTCTCGGCGATTATGACCCGACAGGGCTGGCACTGTCAAAGACTTTTGCAGGAATACTGGCAGCAGAAACCGAAGAAAACGGGCCTTCCAAATTCCCCGAACTCAAATGGGGCGGACAGCCCAATGTCGTAAGAGGCATTCCGAGTGCAGTAGCTTCAACAGTGGGAACGACCAATTATGCGTTGGTTGGCGACTTTGACGCATTCAGGTGGGGCTATGCGAAGGACATTACTTTTAAGGTTATTGAATTTGGTAACCCCGACAATGCAGAGAACGGCGACTTGCAGGCAACGGGGCAGGTAATGCTCGTGGGTGAGGCATACATAGGATTTGGCATCCTTGACGCAGCCGCATTTGCAAAGGTTGTTCCGGCAGCCTCAGTTTAAGGAGAATTGAAATGGCATACGCAACAATAAGTGATCTAACCACATTATGGCGGACTATGACAACCGCCGAGCAGACACGGGCAACAGAATTACTGGACACAGTATCAGCGCGTCTACGAGTAGAAGCGAACAAGGTCGGGAAAGACCTTGACGCTTTGGTTGAGGCAGATGTTGACCTTGCAAGCGTAGCCAAATCAGTGACTTGTGACATAGTGGCAAGAACCATGATGACCGCCACGGACAAAGAACCAATGACACAGTTTGCAGAGAGTGCCGGAGGCTATTCAGTTTCCGGTACTTTTCTGGTACCAGGCGGAGGCCTATTTGTCAAGAAGTCAGAACTCGCAAGCCTTGGCATCCGTAGGCAGCAGTTTGGGGGGTTAGAGCTTTATGATGATTAAGGGAATCGCAGTCACGCTCCATAAAAAAACTTTAATAGGCACCGATGACTTTGGGCAACCGACATACAGCACAAGCACCGAAACGGTTAATAATGTTCTGATATCGCCAGTATCATCCGATGACGCCATAAACGAATTAAGTCTTAGCGGTAAAAAAATCGTTTACGAACTGTGTATCCCGAAAGATGACACAAACACATGGGAAGACACTACCGTTGAGTTTTTTGGGCAGACATTCAAGACAGTCGGATTCGCCACAGAGTGTATAGACCCGCCACTGGACTGGAACAAGAAAATCAAGGTGGAAAGATATGGCTAACAACGTCAAGATTAAACTCAACCGAACCGGCGTAAAGGCTCTGCTTCGCTCAGAAGAAATGCGCGCAAT
>SABV01000391.1 GCA_009928855.1 Erysipelotrichia bacterium
TCTGCGTCTCTGGCAAAAAGCAGATCTGCAGAACTTTCTCGGGCATATTAAAAACTGCCCGGTCTATCTGCAAAAATCAGACGGCCTGCTGGAGCTTCTTTAACCCAATTACCGGTATGGAACAGGCGCAGCAACGATCTCAAGGCCCTGCTCTGTAATTCTCGCGCTTATCAGCTGCACACCGCTTCTGGTTATCAACAGTCGATAAGGAGTCACCAGCGACAATCTCGAATCGAGATTGGGAATAAACCTGTGGGTCTTGATCTGCCGGTCTTTGAGGAGCAATAATCTCGCGTAATCCGGGTGATCTTCGTCGCCGCGCCCCTCATAAACCACCATCGCCAGCTGCCCTCCAAAAGTCCCTGCTATCCAGGCGTCCAGAATGATATTACCCTGGTTGCAGCTATAATTGCCGATGTTGTCGGGCGTTTTAAGAATATCACTAAATCGCTGAATTTCGAGCTTTGTGTCATGTTTAACCAGCCTGAGAAGCGAGTTACCAAAAAAGCAGGGTTCGGCGGTGCCTGCGAGTTCCCATTGCTGACGGCCAGAGGCATCAAAAACAAATGTTTTATCACGACCCGAATCATACACCGCGACATTAAGGCCAAGTCTGTCAGGCTCTACAAAGCTGATATGCCTGAACAGAATGCGATTGCCGTCAAACCCGACCTGTCTTACAAATTTATTGTCTTCAAAAAAAAGCAGCGCATTTTTTGAATTGTCAGCAATTGCCAGGCCACTCTTGTGCATCGGCGCAAAATCGTCTAATTGCAGCCCTTTGTTTTGATAATCGGTTGCTAACATTGTCTGCCGCTTCTTTTCGCTGTCACAGGCAAAAATTGTGCGGCCTGATTTATCAAGCAATAATACTTTGTTATTGCTCGTTTTAAGAGAATACCCCTTAAAAGCCTCTTCATACCGGGCCGCCAGATTGCCGATACCATCGGGCCAGTCGACAAAACGGAAAGTGTACAACGGTGAAAACTTGAGCAAATCAGGTTGAGCTGGCAACATTGCCGCGATTCTCAGCTGAATTTCTGCATAATCAAGATCATCAGTCGGTGGGGCATCGGGGTCAAGCTGTGCAAAGACAGGAGAACCCAGCGCGAACAATAGCGCACAAACTGTCAATAAAAGAACACTGCGATTAGCTGGCATGCTGGTATCCTATCTCAAGATCGAAACTTCTGGCAGATAATTTTTGGGATCGTAAGTCTTGCCGCTTAACGAACCTTCGCGAACTTCAAAATGCAGATGAGCGCCTGTAGAAATGCCGGTATTATTGCAGTAACCAACGATATCTCCTGGTTTAACGAGGGTTCCGGCGGCCAGGCGATTCTTTTTCATCAAATGAGCATACCGCGAAAAATACTGGTGTCCCTCAACATCGTGCGACACTATGACAGCATAACCATAGCCCGACTCCCAGGCGCTTTTAACTACACGCCCCGGACCAATAGCCAGAACTTTCCAGCCATTGCACTTCCAGCCGGCAAGATCTACGCCGCTGTGAAAGCGCTTTGTCTTTTTAACCGGGTGAATTCGGGTGCCGTAATCAGAAGTGATAAGGGTCTGTGATTTGCCTTTTTTGGGCACAAGCGGCAGAATCTCACCAAAGGGGTTACGTAAGGTTTCGAGGCGCTCTTTGGCATCATCGACTTTTTCCTGGCTTGCTGGTGCCTGATCTTCGTTCAGGGTATCGATGGCATCGGTGTAATTTTGCATGGCAGAAGCACGCAACTGGCTTTTTTCATCAGCGTTGCCCGTAAAATCAGACATTCTATCGCGCGTCATTGCCGCAAAAAAAGACAGATTGCCAAATTCGACAGTTTTGATATCTGCTTTTGCAAGCGCCTGATCTATGCCGGCCAAAGCTGCTTTTATCTCATCTATTTTGCCGGCGTCGAGTTTCGAAATCTTTAGCGCTCGCAGGTTTGTATACAAATTCATGATTGCCGGCACATCGATTTTGCTCAATTTTTTTTCGAGTTTGGAAATATTAAAAAGCTTCTTCTCTTGGCCAATATCAAGAATCTGCCTGATAATTTTCTGTTCTTTTTTGCCGGCTTTCGCCAGCAGCTGTTCAATAAAGCCAGATGTAGCACTGGCGGGTGAGCCGGCGGCAGGCATCTGCTGAGGCTTGAGCGCCGCTTCTTCTGAGGCTGGCAGTGCAAAATCAGCTGAATCATAAACCAGGGTGGCCCTCTTAAGGTCGGCAGTTTGCGCCGAAAGTGGCATTACCGCAATAAATACGCACAAACCAGAAAAAAACATCGATCTCACAAATTTCATACTGTGCTTCCCTGTATTGGGTTTATATATACATAAAGATTCTATCACACCCACCCAGGGCTACGGCAACTAATTATTGTCTGACGAGCATGCTGTGAGCGGTGTGGCGATCGGCAGTTATAATTGCAGAGAGTTTGCCGAGATTTTCGGGGTTAAACAGACTAAAAAGCTCTGCGTCAATGGTAAAATTATTGCGGGTAGTAGCCAGCCATGGCAGCGTTCCATCGTTATTTACCTGAAAAATCGTCATGTGGTCATCGCGCCGCACAAGCAAACGCCGGTTGCTTGATATATCATACTGAATCAAAGCGCTTCGCGAAGCAATCCGGGGGTTTATACCCGTTGTTGCAGATGCCGTGAATCCCATAAAACCTGCAAGGGTTGGAATAATGTCTTCGTGGGCGGTCGGCGCTTCGATTATCTGCGGAGCTATCATTGGCCCCAGAAGTAGCGCAACCGTGTGAAACTGGTTTATGTGCGGGCCTGTTGCATGAAATATGTTTCCATCTTCGCCCAGGCATTCGCCATGATCGCCAAGAATGACAAAAATCGTATTTTTGTCGAGCCCAAGGTTTTTTACCTGTCTAAAAAAACAGCCCAGCTCATGATCAATATAACCACAGGCGTTTTTATAGCGGTTAGCAAGACCGGCAACGGCAGTCTGATCGTATCCGGAAGCAATAAAATC
>SABV01000392.1 GCA_009928855.1 Erysipelotrichia bacterium
GAAGCTTACCACGACGCTTATGCGTATCAAGAACCTTACTAAGAGCCTTGATCGCGACCAGATTTTTACCAATATTGTCGAAATTATTGCCAAGGGTCTTGATGCGATAAAAGTTCAATTGCTTCTGAACGACGAAAAAGAGGGTAAGTTCCGTGTGGTCAAAGCGGTTGGCATGAAGCCTAAAGAATACAGGGAACTTGAGATTTCACACGAAGAAAATAGCATGATTACCTACCTTTTACGTCAAAAAATGAATGAAGTGACTGGTGGCGCAGGTGCTCTCGGAGTCAAAGAGTGCGAAATGGATCCCAAAACCAAGGGATTGATAGGGCAGGGGAGCCTTAAATCGCTGATCGCAGCGCCAATTTATGCCGAAGGAAAGCTTTTTGCTGTAATCAACGTGGAACAGATGGTAAACCCTGATTACACCCGTGATGACCAGAATTTGATTGCGACATGTGCTGATGTTGCCGGGCTGGTAATGAAAAATGCCAAGCTTTATTCTGCAACCATGGACGACCTCGTCTCTGCACAGAAACTCAGCGAAGATCAGCTTAAAAAGAATGAAGAGCTCAAGGGCAGTCTGGCGCGAATTGTTTCACCCAGCGTTGCAGAAATGATCATGTCTGATCCTTCTGGGCTGAAGCTGGGTGGTGATAAATGTGAAGTTTCGATGTTTTTTTCTGACATACGAGGTTTTACCAGTATGTCAGAAAATATGGATCCTACAGACATAGTTGACCAGCTCAACGTTTATTTTACCAGAATGACCGATATTCTCATGGAACTTGAAGGAACACTCGACAAATATGTCGGCGATGAATTGATGGCCCTTTTTGGTGCACCTGTAGCCAGAGACGATGATCCCCTAAGGGCAGTGCTTTGTGGTGTAAGAATGCTGGATGCACTTAGAGAGCTGCAGGTTCGCTGGAAAAAGGAAGGGAAGCCCGTAATTGAGATTGGCATCGGGGTTAACACCGGGGTGGTAACGGCTGGTTACATGGGCAGCGAAAAACAGCTGTCTTATACTGTAATTGGCGATAATGTGAATCTGGCTGCCCGTGTTATGTCGGTCGCGAAGGGGATGGAGCTTTTTATAACACGATCCACTTATGAAAAAGTGTCCCCCTATTTTGAAATAGAGCAGCGCGAATCGATCATGGTCAAGGGTAAATCGATGCCCATAGAAATTTTTCATGTAAAGGGTGTCAAGCCAGATGTTGATTTCAGCGAACTGCTTGGACGCAGCATAAGCCACATTGCTACTACCACTATAGAAGCATCTGAAAAACAGCAACAGAATGTTCCTGTCAGAATACCGCCCGGCATGAAAGAAGAAGACATGAAACAGAATATCAAGTTCGATAATAAGAAAAGCATCGAGTGTCAGAATTGTGGCACTGAAAATAATATGCAGGAGAAATTTTGCGTCAAATGTGGTATGCCTATTTTTTAAATTTGCCCAAATCATCAGTTGCGTGTACAATACTACACGCTAGCTTAAAATACGGGAGAACAAAGTGAAAATTCGTCATTTCATAATAAAAGCTTTTGTTTGTTTTGCTTTGCTTCTAGCTGCAAGAGCAGATGCACTTTCTACGGAGGCGCTTGCGGCCATCGATGAAATGCGTGTAAGAATCAATACCGTAGCAATATCCAAAGAAAGCCCGGACGATGCTGAATCCGGCTTATATATCCCCGGAATGGAGCTTAAAGCAGCTCTTTCAAGAATGCGCGCCGGGATCTACGGCACTAACGTGCCAGACAGATTTGTCGAACCAGACTCGGCTCAGAGAATATCTTCAGACTCGGGAACTATGCCTTATCAACCTGGAGCGATGTTGCAAAAAGCTCTTGGCAGACTTCGAGCAGGTCGTGTTGATTATATGCCTCCCATTGATAAAGACACAGTTCTCGACAGGCCGGCGTTTACACCAGAAGTTCTTCAGCCCCCCCCTGCACAGCCTGCTGAACCAGAATCCGCAAAGAACGGTTCTTATGAACTGCTCGAAAACGCAGACGCCGCTCTAGCAGACATTTCTAACCCCGAAGAAATACCAGTTACAAAAGAAAAAACTGAAGCTGTTCCGGCCAGGGCAGGCAAAAAAGCTTCAGGTGCTTCTTCCCCCAAAACCGCTTCTCCGGTTACTGAAGAAAAAACAGGCCGGGCACCAGAAGACCAGGAATTTAACGACTTCATAAGAAGATATGATTTTAAAATGCCCGATAATTATCGCATTATCGTGCGTTGAGTTTTGCAACAGCAAAGACAAAACAAGAAAACCTTGAAGCTGCCTGTTTTAAAAAAATCTAAAATGGGCGCAGTGCCTTTTTTCTTCTGGCCTGTATGTTTGCTGGCGTCAATTCTTGCACTGCTTATGCTGAGCATATCTGAACCTGATCAACAGCAGGTCGAGACGCCAATTCCACCACAGCTTTATTCATCTGCCTTTCAGCTTATTGGCACAGGCAACCGTCTCGGAACATATTATCCGGCAGGATGCATCCTTACAGACTGGTTCAACAGCCACTTTGCCGAAAAAGGTGGCATATTGAAGGCTGTAGAAACCAATGGTTCTATAGATAATGTCAGGTTGCTCAAAGAAAAGCGCTTATTGCTTGGAATGGCCGAAAGTAGAATCGTTAAAGAAACCTGCCTGGGTGAAGCCTCTTCGACGCTGCGCCTGGTGTGGCCTCTCTGGAATGATGTGGTGCATATTGTGTTGCCTCCGGTGGGAAATAAACCGTTCGACGAAGAGTTTCCGGGTAATAGAAGAGGCTTTCCGGGCCAAAAAAACTCTTCCACATACCGCACATCCTGCGAAATTTTTGCGGCTTTTGGTTTCGCTGCGCATAAGATCTCGCTAAATCTTCAGCCTGATATGGTGTTTGACAGCCTGACAAAAGACGAGATTGGTTTTGCCACAATTCAGGCCGGCATGCCAAATCGCACTGTCTCTGACGCTCTTATTTTTCATG
>SABV01000393.1 GCA_009928855.1 Erysipelotrichia bacterium
GGCCGTCGAGCTTGGCGGCCTTGAAGCATACTGTCTCTACTTTCGTCTTCTTGAGATTGTCGCCGGAAACATGGAAGAAAACTCACCGCCTGTTTGTGAATATTCTGTAAAAAGGTTCGCAAAAGACTGCGGGCTTCCACCCAAAAGGTTCGAAAAAATTTTGGAAATTTTGGAGAAATTCGGACTGCTTTCTGCAAAAAAAAGTGGAAATAATTTGAAAATTGAGATTCCAAATATCGTTAAGTATCGCGATGAATACAGCGTTAAGAGCAACCGAAGAAGAAGCAAAAGTCCGGACACACTCCGGCCAATGTCCGGACAAACTCCGGAGCAAGATACAGAAGCAGAAACAGATACAAAAGCAGAAAGTAGGGAAAACAAACCAGTCGATACCGCCTCCCCGCCGGTATCTTCACCGCCTGGCAAATCTGAAGGTAAAAAGCCCCGAAAGAAAGCTGAACCAGATGTTGTTGATGAAGCGTATCTGGTGAGTCTGTGCAACAACGAGGCCTTTACCGGTATCGATGTTCGTAAAGAACATGGCAAAATGCTCGCCTGGCTGAAGACAGCCAGAGGCGCCGGCAAGTATCCCACTAAAAATCGTTTTTTGAACTGGTTGAACAGGTGTAGTCCAACATCTATTGCTTCCGGCAATGAAAATTACATAGACCAGGAGCTGTTAAACAAATTCAATAGAAACTGCTGATACACGGAGGTAAAAATGCAGACCAGAATCGATCTTGAGGCCAGTGTGGCCGCATGTGTTCTCATGGCCGGAGGCCAGAATGTATTTCATGTAGACCTTGCTCTCGAAGACTTTTTGTTCGCCCCGGCGCGTGCCGTTATTGGTGCCGCCAGACAGCTGCAGACAATCGATATTTTGCTTGTGCGAAAATGGGCTGAAGAAAACGAACTGGCGGTCAAGTCTTCCGATTTATCGGCATTGCTTAAAGTCGTGCCGACAACCAGAAACTTCATGAACTATCTTGTTCAGCTCAAAGAAGAGATTTACCGCCAGAATATCGAAGCTTTGCGCAAGGCTACAATGGAGCGGGCGAAGCAGAAAGAAGACCTGCTGACGATATCAAAATGGATCGAAGCTGAAGAAGCTCGTCTCAGCCAGCATTATCTTGAGAAAATCCCGGCAACCGATCTTTCGGCGGCAAGCGTTGAGCTGATCAACCGCATCGATCAGGGCATAGACAACGAAAACCTTGTGCCGACCGGCTGGCCGATGCTTGATAAGATGTTTGCCGGTGGTTTCCTGCCGAATGAGCTGATCATTATTGCTGCCCGGCCCGGTGTCGGCAAAACCGCCGCCGCTCTACAGCTGGCAGTTGATTGTCAGAAGAAGGTCGTTATGTTTTCACTAGAAATGTCAAAAGCCCAGATTGTTCCGCGAATTCTGGCCGCTCTCTCTCTTACCAATACCAAAATTGCCACGAGAAAACCTTCTCAGGTGCCTGAATCTGTTAGAAAGAACCTGCTGCAGGCGGCCCCATCTCTACTGGAAGCGGCAGCACGCATTATTGTGCTTGATCAGCCGGATCAAACCATAGAGACAGTTCGCCGGTATGCCAGAAGAGAGGTAGATGCAGGGGCCACAATGGTAATCATCGATTATCTGCAGTTACTTGACTGCAAAAATGCCGAGAGCAGAGAGCGGGCAGTGGCACAGATTTCAAGAGGGCTCAAGAACATGTCAAAGGAACTCAACGTGCCGGTTATCTGTCTCGCCCAGATGAACAGAAGCGTAGAAGCTGAGAAGCGCCTGCCCAGGCTTTCTGATCTTCGCGAATCTGGTGCCATCGAGCAGGATGCTAATGCCGTGCTGTTTATTCAAAATGTCGGTGAAATGGCCAATGGCCAGCAGGAAGTTCTTTTCTATCTGGCAAAAGGCAGAGATGTTGGCCAGGACTTTTCTAAGGGCTATTTTGTGCCAGACCATCAGCGTTATTATGCAAAGGCTGGTGTCTGACATGAAAATTATCAGCGGCAACCGCGAATTCAGGCCATCAGCAGCAGACATACTGGCAATGGCCACCAACCAGAACTTTGTTGATCTCAACACCTTCAGGCAAACCGTTGCCAGTCTTGAGCGCGAAAAGGAATTCTGGCGCAATCTGGCTATAGAAAACGAATACAAACTGATGCAACTGCAAAATCAAAGTTATCCACAGCCCTGATTGCTTATTATCAAAAAACTGATAGAATAAAAATATGAATACCAACAACAACAATAACGAATCAGCATTTATGAAACTCGCGCCGAAACGGCGTAACTTTGTCGAATACTACTTTGCCTGCGAGATGAACGCGACCCAGGCCGCTGCCAAAGCCGGTTACAGCAAACGCAGCGCCAGAACCCAGGCCGAATTTCTTATGAAAAACCCTGCCGTCAGAGCTGCCATCGAAGAGAAACGGCAGGAATACGCAAGAAAAAACGACGTAACGCCAGATTGGGTAGTTGCAAATGCCAAAAAAGTAGTCATTCGCTGCATGCAGGAAGAGCCAATCTACGACAAAGAAGGCAACCCAACCGGCGCGAATACCGGTTCGACTCCGCCGGCGCCATCGGCGCCCTCAGAATCCTCGCCAAATTCCTCGGCATGGAAAGAACTACCATCGAACACCAGCAAACCGGCGGCCTCGGCATAATCCTCAACCTGAAAGGCAATCAGCCATAGAATTAGCGGTAAGATTTGCATTAAAGCCCTTATTATAGGGCTTTTTGCTTTCTTGCTGGGTTTTAAACTGTTCCTTGAAACAGATTGCCTTGTAAATCTGTCGTTCAACACTGCAATGTCGGGAGACTTTGATAGATAGCAGCAAACAAAAGATTTTCCGCTCTAAAAGTCATTTGACAACAATTTTTCATTGGTATATCTTAAAAGCCAATAAAGTCAGATGCGCTATAAGCAGATAAATTGCTTATCAATATGAATTGAAGACCAATGCTTTTGAGATTGG
>SABV01000394.1 GCA_009928855.1 Erysipelotrichia bacterium
CAATTATGCAGCGCCCTGTGTTGTTTTTGTCGTCTTCTACGAGTGCGTCTACAAAGAGACCATGTTTGCCAGGCTCAAGATCTATCGATACCAGGTCTTGTTCGACAAAGTTTCGGGCATTTGCAAGCCATTCATCATTCATGTCCTCCAACAGTGTCAGATCAAGAGTCGGTTTTTTTGCAAAACAGCCGAGAGCTGTCGCAAGCGGAATCCCGCGTTGCCCGCCTGTTCCTGGAATGCCTACTTCCATGGCATTCTTGAGGAGGTTGGTTGATAACTTGAGATTGATTCTTTTTATCGCTGAACTGACAAGGCGGCTGGCTTTGCATGCAGCCAGTGCTATGCTCACAGGCTCTGTGCAACCAAGCGCCACCTTGATGTCGAGTTTCAGGGTCTTTTCGAGTTGCTCAATGCTCATTTTATTTTCCTCCTCATAATAGCATCTCGAATTTATCACGAATTCACGGTTTGATACAACCTGCCGCCTGTTGCATTAACCTGCAGGGCGATTGCACTAAAATACTCTGAAATTGCCATTATAGATGGATTATCGCTGCCCGCCTGTGCGGGCACAGACTTGGCGTGAATGACGGAAACTGTTGTTACGGTAATTGAGATAGTTGTAGAATTCAATAAAAGGTCGATTAAAGGATTTTAAATGGAAAAATATAAACTTGGTGCTACGGGTATTGAAGTTACCAGGCTGGGCGTTGGTTCTCTGACAATGAGCCCTATTCAGAGAGCGCTGTCTGTAGAACAGGGTGCAGAAGTCATTTTGCACGCTCTTGCAAGGGGTGTTAACTTTATTGATACCGCACAGATGTACGGGTCTTATCCTCAGGTTGCAGCGGCTTTGCGCCAATGGAAGGGCGAGTTGCCTGTAGTGGCTTCAAAATCAGCTGTCAAGTCAGCTGCAGCCATGGAAGCAGCCGTTTCTGAATGTCTTGAGCAAACCGGCCTTGGCAGAGTAGATATTTTTTTGTTGCATGCCGTCAAAGATGATGAAGACCTGACAGCGCGTCGCGGCGCCATCGATTATTTGCTTGAAGCTCGAAAAAAAGGTCTTATTAAAGCAATTGGCGCCAGCTCACATTCTGCCCGCACGATACAGCGGCTCAGTGAAACACCCGAAATAGAGGTTCTTCACCCGATGTATAATCGCGACGGTATCGGCATTCTCGATGCATCCCTCGATGAGATGACCGCTATTTTAAAAGCTGCCCGGCACCATGGCAAGGGGGTGTATGCCATGAAGCCTCTTGGTGGCGGACATCTTCGCAATGAAGCTGCTGCTGCGTTGCGCTGGGTCTTCGCTTCTGATGCGGTTGATGCGGCTGTTGTCGGCATGACATCAATTGATGAGGTTGATATGAATGTTGGCGTAGTCATGGGGGAATCAATCTCAGAAGATTTTGCCGAAAAAGTAGCCGGGCAGCCCCGCAGGCTGTTTATTAACTCTTCACTCTGCCGTAATTGCGGGGCCTGCATCAGAGCCTGCCAGCAGCAAGCGTTGATTCCGGGAGAAAACTCACCGTCTATTGAGCACGGTCGCTGTATTTTGTGCGGCTATTGCGCTCCGGTCTGCCCGATGTTTGCTATCAGAATTGTATAGATTTCTGAACGAAAAAAAGGCTGTTCAGGTTAACCCTGAACAGCCTTTTTATTCAGAAATCGAGACTTAGAATCCGCTGAATCCGCCGGTAGTTTCTGTTTGTGCCGGAACTTCCTGGGCAGATGAAGCGCTCGTCGGAGCAGGGGTTTCTGTAGCCGCCGGTGCCACCTGGGTTTCTGATGCTGCAGCAGCTGGTTCGACCGGTTTGTCGCCGATTGCGTTAAAACCTTCTGAGAAGCCCCCTGCAGCTGGCTTATCAGCGGGTGCATCACCTTCGATGGCGCTAAAGCCTTCTGTGCTGCCTTCTGCTGGTTTGGTTTCAGGGGCGGTCGGTGTGACGTCGCCTGTTTTTATTTCGGGTGTTTGAGCCGGTGCTGTGCTTGAGGTTGCTTCGTTTTCTCCTGGAAGAATGATGTCTTCGGTACCCATAAGGGGGTCTTCTTCAAAGATCGAACTGCTTTTGCTGCCCTTTTCGGTTTCGGTGAGACTGGGAAGCTTTACTTCATTAGCACTCAGCAGTCTGCTGAATTCTTCTTTGTAGCGTAACTCTGTTGGTTCAAAACCCAGATAATACTGGATTCTGGGTGCGTAGCTTACAGTAAGACCAGCCACAACAACCGCTACCATGCTCATCAGCTTGATCAGGATGTTGAGAGAAGGTCCGGATGTGTCTTTGAATGGATCTCCGACAGTGTCGCCAACGACGGTAGCTTTGTGATTGTCTGAGCCCTTGCCACCCATCTGACCGGATTCAACATATTTTTTTGCGTTATCCCATGAACCACCGGCGTTTGCCATCATTACGGCCATTGCAAAGCCGCAGGCCAGACCGCCGACGAGCATGCCGATAATGCCACCGACACCAAGTATCAGACCGACAACAACCGGAGTGATAATGGCGAGAAGACTTGGGGCGATCATCTCTTTCTGAGCGCCTTTTGTAGAAATAGCTACGCATGAGGCGTAGTCTGCCTTAGCACCCTTTTCGCCTTTAAGCAGGCCGGGGATTTCTTTGAACTGTCTGCGGACTTCTTCAACCATGCTGTGAGCAGCACGACCAACCGCTTTCATGGTCATTGCGCAAAAAACGAAAACCAGCATTGCGCCCAGAAATACGCCAACAAGCACGAGGGGGTTCATGAGGGTTACGTTGTAGTAGCTCATAAAATCTGCCATGCTGGCTTTGGCTATCGGAACAGCTTTTTCTGCGCTGGCAAATATATACTGGTCGAGCTGTGATTCGCTGAATTTGGCTACTCGCAGCAGGCCCATTCTGAGTTCTTCTATGTAGGCACCAAGAAGAGCCATTGCGGTCAATGCAGCAGAGCCGATTGCAAAGCCTTTGCCTGT
>SABV01000395.1 GCA_009928855.1 Erysipelotrichia bacterium
GCCGTCGAGTTCTTCTGTCAGCTTTTTTACGATAGCGAGTCCCAGGCCTGTTCCACCGTATTTTCTGCGGTTTCCATGACTGATCTGGTAAAATGCCTGAAAAATTTTGTCCAGATGCTCTGGCGCCATACCGAGGCCTGTATCTTCGACTGCAATAAAAAGATCGTTGCCAGAGGCTCTGATTTCGAGAGTAATTTCACCATTGCGACAAAATTTGAAAGCGTTCACCAGCAGGTTGCTGATGATATGCTGCAATGAAAGTCTGTCCATGCAAAGAGTTAACTCGTTGTCTGGAATGAGCATTGAAAAGTTTGAAGAGGATAGCTGTCGTTGCTGTAAGAGCAGATTTTCCAGGGCAACGAGAGTGGTTGTGAGGGTGAATTTTTCTTTGTGAAAGCTGAATTTGCCGTTTTCAAGCTGGGAAAAGTTGAGTATGCCGTCAATCATGTTCTGAAGATGTTCAGAATTGAAAACTACCTGATTCGCTATTTCCTGTATCTTTTGCGGGGCAATTTCGCTGGCCGGGCCTGAAGGCATGCATAACAACTGAGCATAACCTTTTATTGCCGTCAATGGCGTTTTGAGTTCGTGGCTCATCATTGCCAGAAACTGTGACTTGATCTTATTGGCCTCTTCAGCTTTCTCTTTTTCGATAATTAAAGCTTTTTCTGTCTTTTTTCGCAAGTTTACCTCAGCCTCAAGTTCGCTGATAATTTTTTGCTTCATTTCACTTTCTGCTTTTGATCGCAAGAGCTCTTCAAGTGTCATTTTAATGCTGTCTTCCATTCTTTGGTAAACGGCAAGACCTTGACTTGGCCCAAAAATCTCTATCAGCGGCAGTGAAGGGGGCAATTGGGGATCTTTAAGATTTAAAATTGCACTTATCGTTTTTTCGATGCGCCTGATACCAAATGCGCATGCTATATAGCCAAGAGCCAGTATTATATGAACTGGATTTGAGGGGATTTTCGCACTGAGCATCTGGGGGAAAAGGCCGGCGTATATTGAACAGCCGAAGCTGAGGAGTATAAGCCCGATACAGATCAGTCGTGCTGAATGATAGAGCCTGCCCTGGGCATGAACCCACAGATAGAGACTGATCGAAGCGAGATAGCCAAGGCCGATTGCATAAAGAAGGCCAAAAATGAATTCTTTTAAATTCTCAGGGCTGTAAAATGTGTGCAACAGGCTGGGGTTCATGATAAAAGGTATGGCAATATAAATTGACATGACTATTATATAGACAAACAAAGACTGCTTTGAAAATTCGACACGGCAGATCCGCCCCAGAAGATGCACGGCTGGCAAAGTAAACAAAATTGCAAAGATAAAAAACATATTTGTTAAAATGCTTTGTTTAAAAGGTGCAATGTTGGTTATCCATATAACAAGGTCCAGCGAATTGCCGATTGCCGCAAAACAGGTCGATATGGTCATTAAAAGGGCGGTGTCTCTGGCGGTGCTTTTATTTGGAATTCTGCTCCATGCCTGCAATGCAACCAGCGCCGAAAAAATGTTCAAACTTACAAATACCAGGTAGATTATCTGCGCATGCCGCAAAGAACCATAGGTGATTCCGCTCAGATGGCAGAGAACATATGCGGCAAGCATAGCGCACACTCCGAGCCACATGGCAGAGAGTTCTGCACCTGAAAAACGGTTGCTCAAAAGTTCGTATGATTCATGTTGCAGGCCATGAGACTCTGCATCGATAAATTGGGTGCTTGTGTTTTCCTGAAGCTCAATATCCTCTTTGTTTATCATTGTGACAACCACACCTCGTTTAATAAGCCTGTCTCTTGCTCTCCACCAGACAGGTATATGCGCCCGTTCAACGCAGATAATTGATGAAATCCTCTCGGAGAAAAATGTTGTGCTGTTCCTTCTGTGTTTTTAGCTATTTCAACCCAGTTCAAGCCATCGTTAGAAGCCCATATATCATTGTAATATGTGGCCCCAAAGGCGACCGGTGAGCTGGCGCCACCTGTTATCCAGATGCGATCATTATAAAAGGTATATCCGGCACCGCATCTGCTGCCAAAAGGAGATGTGCTGCTCTCAAGCAACCATGTTTCGCCGTTGGTTGTTGACCATGCGTCGTTTAAGGTGCCTGTCTGGCCGTTTAAATCTTGCCCGTAACCGCCCCATAAACGTAATTTGCCATTTATAACAGTTGCCACGGCCATTTTTCTTGGAGAGAAGCTTACAATACCAGAACCAGCCTGCCAGCTTATGCCGTCGCTCGAGCTCCAGCAATCGTCCAGAAGAACTGTATCGCCGTTTTGGTCGACTGTTTCGCCTGCAATAATCCAGAGCTTGTTGTTAAAAACAACCATGTTGTGCCAGCCTCTGCTGAAATATTCGGCCGAAATATTTTCCTGCACCCAGGTTATTCCGTCAGCAGAAGACCATACATCATCAAAATAGATCGTATTCAGGGCGTTTTCGGCATAACCCCCTGTAAGCCAGATTCTATTGTTAAAAATAGCGCAGGCATGGCCTGCTCTTGGAGCAAACATGCCGATCACATTGTTCTCGACTTCTTTGACCCAGGTTATACCGTCTGCAGAGCTCCATATATCATTGAGATAATTGCCGTCATAACCGCCAATCATCCATAATCGATTGTTAAAAGTCAGCATGACATGGTTGCTGCGCGGTGAGAAGGCTGTTTCGGCTGTGCTTTGGGCATGAACCAGTTGCCATACCTGCCCTTCGTCTGCCGCCGTGGTAAAAGTCCATGAGTAAGGCGAACCAAGGTGGTTTCCAGAGGTGTCGGTTGCTGAGGTGGCCACGCTGATGCGATAAACAAAACCTGGTTCAAGCAGTTGAGATGGCATGAAACTCATTGTGCTGGCGGCCCAGGTAAAGTCTCCGGAGACAGTACTGCCGCTTGCTTCTGCAGAGAGTAAGAAGGCATTCTCTGTAGAAACATGGTTCATGGCTTTTGAAAACTCGAC
>SABV01000396.1 GCA_009928855.1 Erysipelotrichia bacterium
TTTTTAAAATCCCCTGGGAAATGCCCTTCGGATCTTTTGTCTTGCAGCTTGACCCGCTGGCAGCCTTTTTTTTGCTGCCTATTTTCGGTCTCGGGCTGCTGACTGCAGTTTTTGGTTCTGAGTATCTTCTCAGTTCGCATGGCGAGAAAAACCACTGGCAGTCATGGGTTTGTTTTCACACCCTGTGGGCAAGCATGATTCTTGTCGTTCTGGCCGCTGACGGGCTGCTGTTTCTTCTGGCCTGGGAATTAACGGTTCTTTCTTCGTTTTTTCTGGTAATCATGGGTGGCCACGACCATAACAAACGCCGAGCTGGCTGGATATACCTGATAGCTTCTCACATTGGCGCAGCTTTTCTTATCGTTCTCTTTCTGCTGCTGGCCAGAGAAACCGGGTCTCTTGAGTTTGCTTCATTTGCTAAAGCTGCCGATCTGCCCTTCAAAACAAAAGGCATTCTCTTCATTCTTGCCCTCATCGGCTTTGGCACCAAGGCGGGTTTTATTCCGCTGCATGTCTGGCTTCCAGAAGCACACCCGGCTGCTCCGAGTCATGTCTCGGCACTGATGTCCGGTGTGATGATCAAAACCGGTATTTATGGGCTGGTGCGCATACTGTTCTTTCTTGGGTCTCCTGAGTGGTGGTGGGGCTGGGCTCTGCTTCTTATCGGCTTGAGTTCAGGTATACTCGGGGTTCTCTTCGCCCTGGCGCAGCATGATCTCAAAAGGCTTCTGGCTTATCACAGTGTCGAAAATATTGGCATTATTGCCATCGGCCTTGGCTTCGGGCTCCTGGGCCTGAGCAGCCAGAACAACATGGTAGCGGTTCTTGGTTTCAGCGGCGGTCTTTTGCATGTTCTCAACCATGCCGTTTTCAAGGGACTGCTGTTTTTGGGCGCCGGTGCGGTTCTCGTTCAAACTGGTACTCGCGAAATCGACCATCTGGGCGGATTAATAAAAAAAATGCCCTGGACAGGCACCTCATTTCTGACAGGTTGTGTTTCAATTTCGGGCCTGCCACCATTTAATGGTTTCATCAGTGAATTTCTTATTTTTCTGGCGGCTTTTTACGCTGTCTTAAATAATTCAGTCACGCTAACAGCTCCCGGAATGCTTATCATCATCGGTCTTTCACTGATTGGGGGTCTGGCTGCCGCCTGCTTTGCCAAAGCTTTCAGCGTTGTCTTTCTGGGCTCACCGCGAACCACAGCTACGGCTCAGGCGCATGAAGTGGGGGCGGCCATGAGATTTCCAATGGTTATTCTTGCCATATTCTGTCTTGTCATTGCCTTGAGCAGCCCATTTTTTCTTGAGGTTTCCGGCCGAATTCTGCGCGGTCACCCTTTGCTGGCAACCGGCATTGATTTTTCAGGAATCTTCGGTCTGGCACTGCGGCCATTGACATTTATCGTTGGCGGTTCTCTGGCACTGCTGGTGCTGATCGGAGCTGCAATGATGCTGCGCCGCCGGCTTCTCAGCAATCGCCAGATTGGAAAAACCGTTACCTGGGGTTGTGGTTACCAACACCCGGCCGCCACCATGCAATACACTGGTTCGTCTTTTGCCCAGCCGCTCACCAGCCTATTTACGACAGTTCTCAGAACTCGAAGCCATGTTGAGGGTGTAACCGGGTATTTTCCGCAACAGGCCTCTTTCAGCAGCCATACTGACGACCTTTTTGAGCAAAAATTGTTTTCGCCAGTCTTCAGATTGATTGCAAAAGCTCTTCACAGCATCATCTGGATTCAAAACGGGGTTGTTCAACTCAGCGTTCTGTTTATTGCTTTGACGCTCCTGATACTGTTAATTGTGGGGTTACTGTAAAAATGAATCAGCTGATACACCCTCTATTGGCGCTGATTCTTGCCCCGCTGCTGCGGGGGGTAATAAACAAAACCAAGGCATTCTTTGCCGGAAGACAAGGCCCACCGCTTCTGCAGCCTTACTACGATCTCGCTAAATTGCTGCAGAAGGGAGCCGTTTACAGCAAAACGACAAGCTGGGTCTTTCTCTCTGGGCCGGTAGCTGGCCTGGCGATCTGCGTTCTCTGTTTATTCTTTCTACCGTTCGGCAATCTGCCGGCCTGTGTTTCTTTTCAGGGCGATCTGATTCTTGTGGTCTATCTGCTCGGGCTAATGCGGTTTTTAACAGTACTGGCCGCCATGGATACGGGTAGTGCCTTTGAAGGAATGGGTGCCAGCAGGGAAATGACCTTCTCAGCCCTGGCTGAACCAACCATGCTTTTCGGCCTGGCGGCGGCAGCCCGCCGAGCCGGCAGTTTTTCTCTGACGCCGATGCTGCATGAAATAACCTCAGGTGTCTGGCAGACCAGCGCCCCAACCCTGGTTCTTGTTTTTGCCGGTCTGTTTCTCGTATTTCTTGCCGAAAATTCCCGTATTCCGGTTGATGACCCAACCACTCACCTTGAATTGACCATGATTCATGAGGTGATGATTCTTGATCACGGCGGTGTCGATCTCGGCTTTATCGAGTATGCATCCTCGCTCAAAATGTGGATACTGGGTTCTCTGATCGTCGGTCTGGCGGTACCGGTCAGATCAGGTGTGCTCGTTGTCGATCTGCTGGCAATATTCGCAGGCATGATCGGCCTGACAGTTCTGGTTGGCATAATTGAATCGACAATGGCGCGTTTCCGTATGGTTCTGGTGCCGCAATTGCTTGTCGGAGCCTGCATCTTCACGATTATCGGGTTTTTAATTCAATGAGACTGAAAGGTTAACTGATCGTGCTTGATCTTCTGATTATTCTCGTGGTTTTGACCAATCTGCGCCTGCTGGCCACCAGTCGCATCGAATCTCTTATAACCTGGAGCGGTATCCAGGGTAGTCTTCTTGGCATCTTTGCCCTGGCATCGCGCTGGGCCCACCTGGCTCCTGACGTTCTTATGGTCGGTATTACGGCCTTTATTCTGAAAGGCATCGTAATCCCCATACTTTTATTCAG
>SABV01000397.1 GCA_009928855.1 Erysipelotrichia bacterium
GCACCTCTGCCATTCAAAAGCGCTGAAGTAACAATTTATGACCTAAAGGGCGAGCTTCTGACGACTGAATTTCAGAAACCCGGTATTGCCCCTTCATTCGCCAACAACGAGATCCCGTTTCAGGTGCAGCTCACCGACCTGAGTGCTGACGTCTATGACGCGCTTACACGCGGCGGCGGCGGCATCCCTGTATACATCACCTATTCTTTCGACCAGATATCCCCTGAAACAGGCTTCAAAGTAACCGTAGACTGGGACCAGACCTTCAGCCACTTCAGCAAAGACGAAAGAACTAAAACCGCCTATACAAGATGGTATTACTATCGCACCTGGTGGGGAGGCTGGAGAGCCAGCGGAACTGCCGGCCAGAGAGAAACCCAGGAACAGACCCTGTCTGAAGTATTGCAGGAAAACAGCAGCATCAAAGTAGAATCTGTTGCCGGCAAAAATTTCACCCAGGAAGAAATTACCAAATATATGGACCCCATCATTGAACGTGTAAGCAAAGAGCTTGTCGAAAAGATGGTTCCACCTGAAAAAATTGAACCGGCTGCTGCAAAAGAACCTCAGAACGCAAATTCATGGGCTGGCAACTCAACATACGCCATGAAAAATATCAGTAAGGTCAAAAAGGGCAAAGAAGTTATCGAATTTAAACGCCGAGAACTTTTCGAAAGCAAAAGCACTTACGGCACCCTGCTCGGAATCGGAGAATATGACAAAAACATTCAAGAGCAGCTGATTACGATCAAACCGGCCGGAAACTGGGACTATGCATATTTCACAGTTCCCGCAGTTGGCGACAGCGAATCTCTTGCTATCAGAAGCATTGATCTTCAGGTTATTCCGAGATATTACGATAAATCCGGCAAACTTCAGCAGATCCCGGGCACTATGGCTCAACTGGCCACCTGGAAACCAGATAACGGCTATTTTGCAGATCGCAAAGGCAACGAAATCACCAACATTCTTTTTCCGCTGCAGGCGATCACCGAATACCTCTCAAAACAGCAGATTCCAATGGCTTCATGCACATACGAAGTTAATCTCAAAGTCACCCAGTCTAACAGTATAATGAACTTCAAAAGCTATGAAGAATTTATTTGCGGTGGTGTCCCCGTTTCTACCCCCATGGCACGCATAGAAGGCGTGGAAATAGACTGCGATACCGGTCTGACTTTCAGCGATAGCAAGTCTGACAAAACAGCTCTGGCTGCTGTTAATCTCAAAATCAGCTCAGATCTTCCTAAAAAGACATACAACCTCACAATCAAAGGCTCTTCAGAGAACAAATCACCGGTTTTCCTCGTCGAAAAAGAGGATGAAGGCACAAAGAACAAGATTACCGCAATGGTAAACTTTGTTCTTTTCGGCGGCAAAAAAATCTCATGGAAAAACAACGGCAGAAATCTTCAGGACGACGACCTCGGCCTGTCAGTAATACTGTGGGATGAAGATTATCAGCAGGAATAACCCTGAGCGATAATGACACTCTTAAAGCCGGTCACCGAGAACATTCAGGTGACCGGCTTTTTATAAGCCCCTAACTGATGAGGATCAAAAAAAAATGAAAAAACTGATTTACACAAGTTTGATTTTTCCGGTTCTAATGCTGATTGCCTGCCAGGGAACAAGCACAGCCATGGACCGAGATTTAAAAACACTGCGCATTGTTTCTTTGAACGAAGAAACGAAACAACTTCGCTATGTACCGATCAGGGCGATCATAACAGGCCCCGGGGCAAGTGATAAACCTCTGACAATAGATCTCGGCAGTCAAAAACTCATTCAAGGAATGCTGACGCTTAAAGAAGATATGCAGGAAGCTGAAAAACTCAACGAAAGAGCCCGGCAAAAGTATGGCCCTGATGCAAAAGCTGTAAAAGACCTCACTACCGATATCGAAATCAAGGTAACCTGTCAGCAAAAGCCAGTCTGGGAACATCGAATCCTTTCAGGAAGCAGAGGGTTGCCATTTCAAGTGTCGCTCACCGCCAACGCATCATCAGCACTGGATATCAGCATGCATTTTTTCCCGTCAGGCGCCAAAAGACACGCAAGCACTGAAATTATAAAAGAGACCCGCATACAAACGCGAGCCTCTTCAAATATTGGAAGTTCTGCAACTGACCTTCAAACAAGAAGCATCTCCAGGTCAGCAAATGACGATGGCTTCGGCAAAGAATTCGTCATCAGGCAGATTATTGACTTCTGACCTCTTAACGGGCCTCCCAGTCTGAATCAAAAAGCATAAAGGCGAGCGAAGAATCGACTTCTCTGAGATTCTTGCCGTTGTGCTCCCATGGAATATTTCTTTTGCCTGCGACAGAATCAAAATTCACGCTGCCAATAAGCTCTTCTACCTGGGTATCTTCTTTTGCACTTTCGACAATAAACACAACAGAAAGCTCATCACTGTTTCGCGGAGGAAAAGTGTATTCGAGCTTTTCGCCGCTTTTGCCTTTTTTAACCTGTATCCTGAGTTTTTTAAGGCCATTATCTGAGCCAAAGGTAAGTGCCGAGACATCAAATATGATGTTGTCAACAAGATCAACGGGTGCAGATAACGGAAGATCGCCATCAAAAAGCGGAGAGAAGTAAGAAGTCTTGGTAGTGCTGATCTTGCCGGCGCCGCCAAAATTCTGCTCTATCTGCACATCAACTTTGAATCGGTATTCTTTGCGAATCGCTTCGATATTCTTGTTGTGTTTATCAAAAAGAGCCATCAGCGGAAACTTCAAGCTGCCGGTCTCTTCGCCATCCTTATTTTTCCAGGCAAAGGGCGAGTCTGACGACCAGCGTGCTGTGTCGCTGAGAGTTTCGACCGAATTTCCCTTTGCATCTACTACGTTTGCAGTCATGTTGACTGAGCTGATATGTAACTCAGGAGTGTTTTCGACCCCTGGCAGCAGCAGAAAAGCGCTTGCCCATGAATCGAGAGGCATTGCCCTGATC
>SABV01000398.1 GCA_009928855.1 Erysipelotrichia bacterium
GGCTGCTGATAAGGCTGCTGCCGACGAAAAAGCTGCCTCTGAAAAAGTAGCCAAAGCGGCTGAAACAAGATATCAGAAAATGCTTTCAGAAATCGGCGCTCCAGATCTTGCCGATAACAGAAAGGCCTATAACAGTGCAATAAAAAATGGCTCAAAACTGATGTCCAAGGGTCTGTTTGGTGGCGTAACTCCGTTCTATAAATTTGTAAACACAGCAGACTACCCTGATTTCGACATTCCTTCTCTCGAAAAAGAACTGCGCTCATCTCAGAAACATTACGAAGAAATCGTCGATAAAAACAAAACCAGTCGCGTTCTAGGCATATTTGGCGACACAATTGAAAGCGCCGGCAAAAAAGTTGAACAGAATAAACAACGCCTTGCCAAAGCATGGACATCTTTGCAGGAAGCTCTTAAACAGGCATCGAACAAAGCTGCTGAAGTTGAGGCTCAGCTAAAAGACAATAGAAGCAAGCTTGCGGAAGCAGAAAAATCACTGGCCGGGCTCGACAAGTATGATTCTGCCAATTCTGAAAAGGTTCAGGCATTCAGTAAAGAAGTCAAAAAACTAAAAGACGAAGCTGCTGACCTCACCGAAAAAATCGATCAGTACAACGATCTCAAAAAGACTTTTAAAATCTAAAAACAGTTGGCTGTAGAGGCAAATTTGTTTTATACTGCGGGCGGGGGGTGAATCCCCCGCCTGATTTTATTTAGAGTGAAAGGTGCAGATATGAAGAGGAAACTGTTTTTTGTTTTTTTGATTGTTCAGACAGTCTTCACTATTGTCTCAGCCAACGCCAGCGAATTGCCAGGCGGCAAAATTCTTTACATTGATTCGAATGCGCCCGGCGAAAATTACCTGACCATCATCAACCCTGATGGCAGCGGCAAAAAGCGTATCACACCAGCATTTAACAACATAATGTTTCCAAAACACAATGAAAAATCAGGGTGGATAGGTTTTACCAACAAAACGCAGAATATGTCCTCAGAAATTTATCTGCTCAACAAGTCAGGAGACCGTCTTAAAAAGGCAATTACCGGCGCCGCTTTCGAAGACTTTTCTCCTGACGGCAAATTTTTTCTTTATACAAGCAGCGACAACAGGTCATCACTATATATTTACAGCATAGAAAACCGCCACGCGATAAAAGTTTCTGAAGATCTTCGAATAACCTCAGCAAAATGGTCAGATGATGGCGCTTGGATTGCTGCATCGGCACTAACGGAAGACGGAACTTCAGACCTGTATTTGATTTCAACCCTTGCACAGGGCATCAAGCGCATTACTGCCACCGAAAAAGTCAATGAATCATTTCCGGTTTTCAGCAGAGACGGCAAATTTCTGGCATATTTCACCGACCGGCATGGCGACAACGAAATAGAATACCTGGCTATCGACCAGTCTGAAATACAGCGACCACTCGTGCGAGGTCTCTACCCCAGCCTTTCGCCAGACAACCGCTGGATGGTATTCCAGACAGGAAACACTGTCTCAATCAGCAGTATAGAAGGGCTTGATGTCAAAACCGTGACTAAAGGCACTACCCCTATTTGGATTAAATAAATTGACCTTGCTGTCAATGAATTGTAAAATAACAGCAAAATACTATATGGGAAGGTTCTTCGATGATAAAGATCAATAAAATTCTCGTGCCCGTTGATTTTTCTGAGGGTTCCGAGCTTGCGCTCAAATATGCTGCTACCTTTGCAAGTGAATATGGTGCTCAGATACATCTTCTGAACGTCATCGAAGAAGAAGTCATGCACCCGGGCAACCTTGGAGATCCTCTTGAAACAACCCAGAAATGGCATGAGCAAAACAAAAAACTTCTCGAAAGCTTTGTACCCGATAAATACACGCACCTCGACATAATCAAACGCGTCGAAGGCGGCATGGTTTACGAAACGATCATTAACTACGCCAAAGAAAACGAAATAAGTCTTATTGTTCTTGGTGCGCATGGTAAAACCGGTTTTATCGATTCGTGGCTTGGCGGCAACAGCTACGAAATTACCCGAAAGTCACCCTGTGCAGTGCTTACAGTAAAACCACAGGGCCGAGGATTCGTAGAAAAAGGGTTTTAAGCGGGCTGCCTCAGCCATTTCTGAAAGAATCAAGCATCCGGTTCAGGTCTTTGGCGACCTGAACCGGATTTTCTTCGGGAGAAATGGCTATATCAAACTGTATAGATGAATTATTATGGTGAACAATCGACGCCGGCTTGTCTTCTACAAACATCGCGGTCACGCCATTTCCGATCGGCAATAAAAAAAATCTGTCATTATGTGAATTCTGCACCACCCGACCAGGGGGCAAATCTGACCGAAAACGCGTAAACGAAACGGGAGGGTTCCAGGCAGAATTGCTTCTGAAGGCAGAAAGATTTTCAGGAATACGCTCTTCTTTCCATTCGCGCGCAAGCACGGCGTCAAGCCCTTTACTTCTCACGTAATCGAGCGACGAAAGATTGCAGACGTTAAAGCTCCAGTCAAGGGTAAAATTCAGCGCTGGTAAAAGTTTTGCCAATGCAAACGCTTCCCATCCGAAGCAAATAAACTCGCCGGTCTCAAGATTCTTTAACTCAGAGTAAAGTTTGTCAAAATGTTGTGAATTCAGCACCGGAGGCAGCCAGTAAATAATGCGGGCGCGCAGAACCAGATCAGCTCTTGAATTGTCGCCATTCCAAGGCAATACCCAGCAATCGGTGTTAAGATCACGCAAAAAAGGGAAAGTGTGGTTCCAGATGCGCAGCCTGACTTCTGACTTGCCGTTTCGCGAAAAATGTTTTGAAAAATCCGGTTTTTCATTGCCACGCCCCGACATAATAAGCCCGGCAAGCGAAGGCTGCTTTCTGGGCGGCGGCAATTGCTCAAGCTTGCATATATTTTCAACCAGAGCGCGCTTTAGCTTTTTAAGAGCGCTACCACTGATATAAAGGCCTTT
>SABV01000399.1 GCA_009928855.1 Erysipelotrichia bacterium
AAACGGTGGTTTGTGCAACAAACACCGGCCTATCGTTTTTAGTGTCATTTCTCGTTGCATAAACCTGTTGCAAAATAGTATAGTTTTACAATAGGTTTATGCAATTATGTTAATTGGTTATGCACGCGTTTCAACTCAGGACCAGAATCAAACCGCCCAGGTGGCTGCATTAGAGCTCGCCGGGTGCGAATTGATCTTTCAGGAAAAAGCTTCTGGTGGTCGGTGGCACAGACCGGAACTGCAGCGCCTGTTAGGACAATTGCGCAAGGGAGATGTGCTGGTGGTTTGGAAACTTGACCGCCTGTCACGTTCGCTGAAAGATGTATTGTCGTTGATGGAAAAGATTGCTCAAGCTGGCGCAGGGTTTCGTAGTCTGACCGAAGCTATTGATACCACATCGCCTGCTGGCCGGATGTTGATGCAAATTGTAGGAACTTTTGCGGAGTTTGAGCGAGCAATGCTGCGTGAACGAACGTTAATCGGGTTGGATGCAGCACGCAAACAAGGGCGAGTTGGCGGTCGTCGGCCAAAACTCAAAGCAGATCAGCAACAGACTATTGTGAAATTAGTTGAAACAGAAAAGAAAACTGCCGCGGACGCAGCCAGACTGTTTAATGTTCACCCAGCAACTGTGTCTCGACTTCTGAAACGCTCTAAAAATCGTTAGCGTACGTTTCCGGCCATTTGGGGTTCATACCCCCTGAAGGCCGAACAGTTAAATTTACGCCGTCATTTCCAAAGCTGGCTGCACAGGTTTGCTGGCATTGATTTCGGCAAGCCGTTGCAAAGCAATGCTTTCCATGGCCATATTCAACATAATTTTGCTACCGAGACCCTTTTTCAAAACGATTTCTTTGATATTGTCAGACATACTGGCCATGGCTTCCGCCTGAAGATCCGATTTGGATTCGTCAGAGAGGCTTTCAATATATGCCTGGGCGCGTTTTTTGTTTTCTTCCTGCTCTTTCCGGCGCTGCTGCTCAACAGCTTCAGTTTGTGCGACTTCCTGCGCCTTCATGGCTTCCTGGGCGACAACCTGCCGGGCGGCTTCTTCGTCTTCCTGCATTGCAAGGCCGTAATCATTCTGCAAGGCTTTCAAAAGATAGGGCCGGTAATTGCTTTTCGCGTTTTTGTTGGTATAGCGGATGTTCCTGGCTACATAATCAGCACCGCGCATTTCATAAAAGGCTATGACAGGTTCAAGTATAGTCTTTTGTGATCGGCGCGACTCTGGAAGAAGATTGATTAAAACAATGATTTCGGGCTTGTCTGGCATTGTGAAAGACTCTTTTTCCGGCTGATGAAACGGCAACAAGGTTTTCGCGGCAACTGTCTTTTTGAAACAAAGAATGGTTTGCCCACGATCTTTTGTTCTGGTTTCAAGAAGAAATTTCGTGTCAGAACATTTGTTAATCCGGTTGATCGCCGTTTTGATTTTAGGAACAATGTGAGCGGGATAACGCTCTTTCATGGGAATTTTTTCAGCCATCTTGATTGCACTGATTTCCCAGGTGTCTCGATCATGGAAAGATTTGCAAAGTATTTCATAAAGTCTTGTAGCAAGCGGTGATCGAAGTTGTTTAAACTCAGAAAAATTGATGTATTTAAAAAATCCTTTTCCTAGCATCATTTCAATGAAAGAAAGCGAAAATATTACCGTTAACTCTTTTGTTTCTTCGTGAATGGACCAGGAATCAATAATGCCAAAATTGATAGTTTGATAATTGTTGCCATCATAAAAAGCACCTGAAAACTTGATCCCAACCATTTTCCAACGTTCTAAACTATCTTCTAAACGAGCATACCATTTTGAATTTCGCTGCAAACCACAGTTCTGTATGATCTGATACCGGCTTAATTGCACCTTTTGCGCATAATTGTTTTTTTGACTCTGCAGTAGCAGATAGAGAAGAAAAATAACATCAGTTTTGACTGGAGCTTTATAACCACAACGATATGTATAACCAGCCTCATCTTTCCAAATAGTGCCTTCTTTAGTGCCTTCTTTAGTGCTTTCTGCTAAGCGCTCATCCTGGAACCAAAAAGGATACTCGAGAAGATTGATACTGTGGCGAACCATATTTTTAGTGTCGCTCATAAAAGTGCTCCTGTTAGTAACTTTTTCTAAGTTTGAAAAATACCATAAAAATTGAAATAGAACAACTGAGGAAAAATTACTAACTTAAAAACACAAAGCGTGAGGTTTGAGAACACAAAGCGTGAGGTTTGAGAACACAAAGCGTGAGGTTTGAGAACACAAAGCGTGAGGTTTGAAAACAGTGCAGTTTACGAACTCGTTGATCAAATGCTGGTTACAGACCTACTTTTTTTAGCGTATGTATTTTAGATGTACTTTAGATGAACTTACGACGAGTGGTCTTATAAAATTTGTAAACAAAACCGGCTTAGCTGACCCAAGGTTTGTCTGTCTGTTTTTCTATAAACTATTCCCGTGTTTTGAAAACAGTCAAAACTCAATACTTGATTCTACAGTATCCAAGGCAATAAGGAAAAGGCGCTTCTGGAGAGGACTATATAAAATTGTCCCCACTCTTAACAAAGTTTTCTGTTCCATTGCTCCCTAAACGCCAAACTTAAACCAAATCACTTTTTAGTATCGTGGTTGGAGAACAGTTTTGTTTTTTCGATTAGTGAGGTTTGAAAACATTCGAAGAAAAAAACTACAGTGTGCTTCTTAGGTTTTTTTTACCAGCCGTCGCGTAAAATTTGCCGCAGCGGTGCGTGAGATTTTACGCGCATGTTTTGTTTATTGGTAATGAAAAGCTGTGTTTATGCCGATGACGCAGTAAGCGCGTGATGACTTACGCGCGCGGCGTAATTTACGCAGACTGCGTTAAGGAGTGTTTATCATGGTAACGATTTTAGAAGCCGCGACTATGGCTCGCGTGAGCAAGGATAAGGCGCGATATTGGTTTAAGCTACTCGAA
>SABV01000400.1 GCA_009928855.1 Erysipelotrichia bacterium
ATTTAAATCATGTTAAATATCATTAAATAGGAGAAAACAATGAAGTTTGCTGGTAAATTTGTTAGTTGCTTACTGGGGGCGTTTTGCTTTTTTTCAGCTGCCACCGTATGCGCAGAAAGCGCTGTTCAAAACGAACAAATCTATAAACTGCCCAATTTAACAATTGATGCCGAAAGAGCTACCTATCAGAGCCTTATATCAAGAGCACAGGACGAAATAGCGTCTGAAGTCATTCAGCTTAAACCAACCAGAGACCCGGTAGAATTGCTCCGAAAAATGAACCCTTCAATAACAAGTTCTCACAGCCTTCTTGGTGCCATTATTACTCCAGAGCTGAGAGGTTTTGACGGCAAACATACCAAGGTGCTGGTTGATGGCTGTCCGATCAACACTCCATGGAACAGCTCATCGTCTCTCTCGGGGTTCCCTCTTCGGCGGTTGCAGAAGGCAACTGTAGTCCCTGGTGGCCAAGCACTTGTTTACGGGCCGAATACCATGGCCGGGGCAGTCAATCTTACCCTGCCGACAGCCAGAGACCTCGAAGGCCTTACTTTGGTGCAGGAAGTGGGCGGCATGGGTACGCGCCATCAGGAGTTCATCTACGGTCGCGTTGCACACCAGAACGAGCACCTGTTTGGCATTTTTCTCGACAACTACGAGGGCTCGAGAAGATATAAAAATTACGGCACTGGCGGCAATGATTCCGACAATATGATGTTGATGTACAGAGGGCGGCTTGAGCTTGATAACGGTTGGGTATTTAAAGCCACTGTTATCGAAAGCAATGGCGATATCAGTGTTCCAAACTATAAAGAACGTTTTGAACCTTGGGAAATGTCACATCATGACTTTGTGATTGAAAAAGATTTCGGCAATGACAGAAATCTTATTCTGCGCTATGCCAAATACAGAGATTTCAGCGCAACCCAGTATTATACAGGCTACGATCTCGCGGTTGCGACCGGCACAATAGATCATGACGAAGACTGCACTATTCAGATGCAAACCATTGAAGCCCTTTATAACTTCCCTGCCGGCGACAAACATTATCTGACTATTGGCGCACAGCAACAGGAAACGAAAGATGTCGGGCACACTGTTAAACCACAGGCCAGGGGCTGGCTTACAACTAAAGGATTTTTTGTCAGCGACTCCATTACCGCTACCGATAAACTCAACCTTCATCTCGTTGCCAGGAACGATGAATCTTTCGAATCAGACACAGAAACTTCATGGTCTGCAGGAGCCGACTATAAGCTTACCAGCAGATCTAATATCGGTGTCGGTTTCAGTCATACCATCAGGTTTCCAAATGTACAAGAGCTTTACCGTGGCAGCAAGGTTTATGGCAATGAAAATCTCGAACCCGAAAAATCAAAAAATCTTGAATTCAGGCTTGGGCACCAGGTTAACGACAAATGGAACGCTTCTTTAACCAGGTTCTCTTCTGATATTGAAAACAAGATAACTTCGATCATCAACAATGCCGCAACTACAATTGCCGGCGTTGGCACTCTGAAGGCGAAAGACTCTTATTACATAAACATTGACGAGGCCGAAATAAAAGGCTGGGAGCTTGGAATTAACGGTAAAATCAACGATAATTTTGACGCGTGGCTGAGTTATACGAAACTTGATAAGGCTGACGACGTTAAAAACAATCTCAGACTTGTTTCAAAACCTGATTTTAGAGTCACCGGCGGAACAATTTATCATCAGGGTAAGCTCAGCGCTATGCTCAGCTGTGAACATCAGGGGCAGATTCGTGAAACCAGGACATTAGACTCAGCCGGCAAAGCGACTGCTTACCCGAAAGTAGACGCTTCTACCTGTTTTGATCTGAGTTTTCGTCACCAGTGCACCGATGCATTTGCGCTTTATCTCAATATCGACAACCTCACCGACCAGGATGATATTGTGCTGATACAGGCTTCAGACAGTAAAAATAAAACCGGTCAGCTGATGGACCCGATTTATTACAGAGACGGAAGAAAAGTCACAGCAGGCATGGAACTCAAGTTCTAACAATCTCGCACATAAAAAACAGCCCCCTTTACAGGAGGCTGTTTTTTTTTGTGCAGAAACTATGCGCTCAATTTATCAATTAGCACCAGCAAGAGTATCAAGAACCCATATCAGCGCTTCTTCGCGAATTTCGGCCGGCGCAGTGCGATGTCCGCCTTCAAATTCATACCATTTAAGCTGCCAGTCAAGATTTGTAAGAAATTTTTTATCTTCCTGCATCAGTTTGTAATTAAAATCAGTCGGACTGGTCAGAAAAGCGCAGACCTTGTTATGAGGATAAACGTCTTTCTGCTTCAAACTATTTTCGTGAATGTAACCAACACTGCTGATAACCGCCGCCACCGTATCAGGGTGAAAAAAGCTGAAAAGATGCGAAGCCATACCGCCGCCTGATGTGCCTACCGCAATTACACTGGCCGGGTTTATCGGATATTGTTCGGCAACTTTCTCCCAGATCAGCTTGCGAAAACGCTTCAGATAGAGCGGAATATCCATGCCGTTTTTGATAATTTTCGAAGCCATGATAATGCAGCGATTGCTGTCTGCATGAGCTTTCCAGGTTTTTATTTCACCGGCGGCATTGGCGCCAGGCGAAAAAGCCGCAATCAGTGGGTATTTATAAGCATTATCAAGGCCATCCGGTACATAGATAATATATTCATTCTCTTCAAAAGAACCTGCTTCAACAGGTTCTGCCATCGCGATGCCTGCCAGCAGCACAAAAACAACCAGCAGGGGCAACAACTTAACGCCACGCAGATCTGTCATACCAGACACCTCCAGAATTGAACCTGCGTATATTATACAGCCAGAAAGGCATAATTGAGAATCATTGTTTTTTTGCGCAGAATGCGGTCTAATTGCAGAGAATCGTCAGTGTTTATCAAGAGTCGCGTGCCATGGGCAGGCAACCTGGTGTCC
>SABV01000401.1 GCA_009928855.1 Erysipelotrichia bacterium
TATAAAATGGCATCAATGCACCTCTTTGCAGAATTATGGCTTTTATGGCTTATATAGTAGCTCATCCATAAGCAGTTTTTCAATGACCTTCTGAAAATCCGGAACAGGAGTATGCGGTCTTAGATATTTCCAGGTAGCTTCAAGAGCCTCAACGGTTGCTCTCTGCTGTATGCCGGCCAGGGCAAATGCGAGTTCGAGGCTCAGTGGTATCGTTTCTATCGAGGGTGTGGCAGAACAATCGCGCTCAAACCTGTAAACAACTGGTACCGCACTTTCTTTGCTGTCGCTAACGCCCGCAACAAGCTTTATTGGATCATAATCATACCAGAAAGCACGAATGCCATGAGTTACACGATAAGGATGCTTTTTAAGAGCCGGCTCAAAAACAGGAACAGGCCCGGCATCTGCGCCAGGCACCCTTTGTGCCATTCTTAACTCATGCTCAATCAGACAAACAATCTGTTTGTGCAGAGTTTTATCGCTGACCGTGGCAAGCAGAAAGCTGCGCAAATTTCGAGCCGTGTTTTCGGGGGTAAAATTAAAAAACTGCAATTTCTGCTGTCGCCAGTGCTGCACCATAGAAGCAAACATGGCAGAGGCAGAGCCGCCCGAACAATGATTTACCAGTGCTTTTAGCGATTCAGGAAATCTCATGCTGTTGTGAATGCCCTCAACCAGTTTGCCGATATCCTGAATCTGCACTGCCTCAACCCCTGATAACCAGCGGCTACGCAGAATAGTGTAAGGCGGTTCTGGCATCGCAAAAAAAACATTATTCGCCAGCTCTTTTTGCAGAGGAGTGCCACGCAACACCTTTACCAGGCTGATTTGAATGTCGTGCGGCGCTAGTTGCCAGACATCATCAAGGCTTTGATAAAAGTCAGCAAGGCCGTCAAAGGGCAATCCACCAAGAAGATCAAGGTGTAGATGGCATCTGGTGCGAGCCTTTAACTGCATAACACGATCGCGCAGGGTAGCAAGGTCGAATTTGCGGTTTACCGCACGCAATGCCTGTGGATTTGTAGATTGAACTCCTATTTCGAGATGAAACATTCCGTCAGGAGCGTCAGCAAGGAGATCTATTATTTCTTCGCTTAAAAAATCAGCCTGAATTTCGAAATGAAAATTGATGTTGTGATGATTACGCTGTTTGATATAGCTGATTATTTCTTTGGCGCGAAGTTTGTCATAATTAAAAGTGCGATCAGCAAAGCGAACCTGTCGATAATCCGAATCAAAAAACCAGTCCAGATCTTTTTTTACTCTTTCGATAGAATGATTGCGAATATGCCCCAACACCGAGCTCAGGCAGTAAGAACACTTTGATGGGCATCCGCGTGAGGCTTCATAATAAGTGAAGTTATGCACCTCTTTATAAATACCGCTGCGAAAGGGCGATGGAATCTCGTCGAGATTTTTGATAAATTCACGATCAGGGTTTTCGATAACCTCTTTTGCTTCTCTGCGTGTTATTCCGGCAATGGCGGCTGTGTCAGTCGCGTTTATCAGTGCCAGAAGCAGCTCTGTAAAGGTTATTTCACCTTCCCCCCTTATTGTGTAGTCAACGCATGAGTGCGCGGTCATTATCTCTGTCGAATTATAAGACACTTCGGGGCCGCCAAAAATAATCGTGATATCGGGCAGGGCCGCTTTCAAAGCGCCGGCAATGACTAAAATACGGCTTATAGACCAGATATAAACCGAAAAAGCTACAATAGATGGCTCCATCAGAATAAGCTCGGCAATAATACCTTCATTCGTCTGATTGAGATCAAACTCGCAGAGCCTCAATGGCGCACGATCGGGGGATTTTTCCCAGTATGATTGAAGGTATGCCAGAGCAAGAGCACTGTGTGTGTGACGGGTGTTGAGTGCTGTAATGACAATATTTTTCATGGCACCGGCATGATACCCCAAAAAACATATTTTGCAAACGCCCCGAAGTTGCTATTTCTGAAATAGAGCCATACCTTAAACAGCGGGCAGCATGAGTCAGTCTGCCGGTTCTATGTGTACAAGAACATCAACTATATCTGGCCCATCATCAAGAAGCCGACGTTTGGCCCGGCCTGCTATTTCGTGCCCCTGGCGGACAGTGAGATTCTCGTCGATCTGAATATGAAGATCAACATACAGCCCTGAACCGTGAAATCTTGAACGAACTGCGTGAACTGACCCAACCCCATCAACCTGTAAAACTATTGCTTCTATTTTATTCAGAACTGTAGTATCGGCCCCGGCGTCAGCAAGTTCTCTGATCGATGGGCTGACTATTTTATAAGCAGCTTGAATAATGAAAAGAGAAACCGCGAATGTCGCTAATGGGTCCAGTATTGCCCATTTCGGATTAACCATTGCCATGCCTATTGCAAAAGCTACCGGAATCGACGACAGACAGTCGCTGCGATGATGCCACGCATTCGCTTTCATGGCAGAAGATTTAAGGCGTTCAGCAACTTTATATGTCCAGCGAAAAAGCCATTCTTTAACTACAATCGACACAATAGCGACTGTAAGCGTAATGCCTGCCGGCACGACATAGTTGCCACCCATGAATTTTCCGTAAGCTCCATACCCGAGAAAAAGACCTGCAAGAGCAAGAACCGCACCGATCAAAACCGAAATCATCGCTTCTATGCGCCTGTGCCCATAAGGATGACACTCATCAGGCGGCTGATTCCAGTATTTTACCCCAACCATCACGGCAACATCAGTCGAACAGTCAGAAAGACTGTGAATACCGTCGGCAATAACCGACTGGCTGTTGCCAAAATAACCGGCCAGAATTTTAACTACTGTCAGAAAAAGGTTGAGCAGCATGCCAACCAGCGTAACCTGGCGGATTTCGCCGGTTTCACGTTCTAATGTGGCTGTATTTGACAACGCATCCATAATAATTTTTCCTTGTTGGCTCTGTGAATAGCAGCCTTTTTT
>SABV01000402.1 GCA_009928855.1 Erysipelotrichia bacterium
TAGGTTTATGCAACGAGAAATGCCACTAAAAACGACAGGTCGGTTGTTGTTGCACAAACCACCGTTTGTGCAACAACCTGGGCGCTATTCTTTGCGGTATCGGAGGCAAATAAACGCGGGGAACTTCGACCATTAATGGATTTTGAAGGTGACGAATAATCCTTAACCGAGTTTTCTGTTCCATTGCTCCCTAACCCCCTAATTAATCTTCTCATCACCTGACACTAAAGTGCTAAAAGTGCAATTTGCACAATTGTGTTAAATGTGTCATAATATTTTTATGTGATGGAGGAAAAAAATGAAACGAATGAACTTAACCTTGGATGATTCAACCTTCAGAAACTTAAAGGCGCTTGCTGCATTAAAAGATGTTACAGTCGGTGAACTAATAAAGTTGTTTGTCGGAAAAGAAATAGAGGAAAAACCGGACGAATGCAAACTTTGCTTGCGCTATAATGAGCCAAATGCCGAAACCATCAAAGTTTTTGCCGAAACCGACAAAGGAACAGGACTTTCAAAAAAAATGTCAGGGAAAGATGCACTGGCAATGTATGACAATGAATTCAGCGGCAAATAATGCTCAACCACAAAGCAAGCAATAAGTTTAAAAAAGACCTTCAGAGATTGATTGCCCAGGGCAAAAAATATGCAAAATTTCGGGTCGTCTTTGAGTTACTCCTGAATCAACAACCTCTCGAAACCAAGTATGAGGACCATTTTCTTATCGGAAACTGGAAAGGCCGACGAGAGCTCCACATTGAACCCGACTGGCTTCTGATTTACAAAATCGAAGATGATATGCTGATCCTGGAACGCACCGGCTCCCACTCTGAGTTATTCAAATAAGACTCACACATACAATCCAGCGTTAAAAAACTCCAACTCGGCATATAATACCTCATCCGGCCCCACATCATACTAAAAGATACAAACAAAACAAAGTAAACATTGTTTACAAATGCAACATTTTTACATATAATTACATTAGAGGTGATTAAAAAATGAGATCTGAAACAAAAACAAGTATGATCCGGGTGAACGAACCAACCCACAGGCTTTTGAAAGGGCTGGCAGGTCTAAACGGTATAACTATGTCCGAAATGCTTGAAAAAATGGTTTCGTTCTGGAAGGGAAAAAACGAAAATACTGAAGAATGCGAACTTTGCCGCAAATATGGTCATGAGCCAAACAAGCTGACCCGCAAAGTGATTGAGAATGCCGATCGGGGTATAGGGCTTTCTGAGCCGGTTTCCTCTGAGGAATTCTTCAAAAAGTTTGATAAGGACTACGGCAACAAATGAGCCTGACGCCACAAGAAGCCAACCAGTTCAAGAAAGATATGCGACGTGTTATGTCCCAGGGCAAGGCTTTCGAGAAAATCAGGGCCGTCCTTAAGGCACTTGTAAACCAGCAACCCCTTGACCAGAAATATCGCGACCATCCTCTTGGCGGCAATTGGAAAGGTTGTCGAGAGCTTCACATTGAACCAGACTGGCTTCTCATTTACAAAATCGAAAACGAAATTTTGTCTTTGCTCCGAACTGGCTCACATCCAGAGCTTTTTGGTTGAGAACCTGACTGATACCGTAATACCGCAACATAAATTCTCAAAAACCCCATATCGCCATTTAATCCATCATTCAGCCATATACTATATTAAATACCCGCTTCTCTTCGCCCTAACAGAACCGCCCCCACCATCACCAAACAAAATCCCCCCGCTAAACCCCAATTACAGGGGATATTATTAACATAACCCGCGATTAAATCGATACTTACACAAACACTATTCGACCTAATACCTTTTTGCCACCCAATTCACCCATAATATGACGAATCAGAAACCTCGAAATGGCATAATCTGCCAAATTAAGCTATATTTCTAAACATGCCAAATCAAGAGATAACAAAAGCGAACACAGTAGAAAGCTTCATGAAAGCCAATTCCAGCCTCCGTGTCGGCAAAGATGCCGTTACCGATTTTCTCGCACGCCTCAACACCCTGTCTGCAGCAATCGTCAAATCAGCCGAAGCCAACGCAGTTAAAGAAAATCGAAAAACCATAATGGCAAACGATATCAAAGAAGCCATGACCACCGTCACCGGCTCCACCTCAGACCTGCCATTTCTTTTCAAACAAATAGAAAAGCTCAACGCCAAAGACACCGCCGATCTTGCCGCGCTGATCAGCACCTGGGTCGAAGCCCACTAAAATGATTAAAGACGACCTGATCCAGGAAATAGCCGAAAAGCACGATCTTTCCCGCTACCTCTCAGCTCAAATCGTCCAGACCCTTCTTGATAAAATCGTTGACGGCTTAATCAAAGATTCACGCGTCGAACTCCGCCGCTTCGGTATTTTCAAAACCAAAAGCCAGGCAGCCAGGGTAATAACTCTTCCTTCCGGCAAAAAGATAAAACGCCCAGCTCAAAAAGTCATAACTTTCACGCCAGGCGCCACAGTAAAAAAGAAGCTCAATTCTAAGAAAAGAAAACTATCCTCTGCCTTTTAGAAATTGGAAAAGCCACAACCGTGATCATTCCAGTTCTTCGGTGTCTTCCTCCGAATCGGGGTCAACCCATTCTTCATTCCGACCCAAGGAAAGAAGCTTTCCAAGCATGTTGCGATCTTTCGCAAAAAACAGATCAAGTTTATTCAAGGCGTTGCCCTGAGCTGTTCGGGCGCGATCAGTTCGAGCCAAAGTCTTTTAAAGAACGATACTGATTGAGTTTGGCGCGTGGTTGGTTGCCAGACATTAACAGGTTTACTTGCCGGCGCTGGTAGAAGCCTGGCAGCAATGAAATCCATTTTATTACCTTGCGCCTGGATGGGGTCACGACACCAAACGGAAATTTACGCACGCTAAGGATTTTCTGAACCATGGCAATCAGCTTTCAGAGCGGATATATTGATACACAGTTTCGCGAC